>NZ_JABXKN010000130.1:0-41744 GCF_017115065.1 Nostoc sp. JL23 | reverse complement strand
CACCCTAATTTTAATTTTTTGCCTCTGAATGCTCTCAAATACTTATTTTTTCGTAGCTCCTTTTAGTGATCGCCTATTGTACCCAAGTTTCTCAAACCCAGTCCCCGTGAGCATTTGCCATTTGTGGATGAGTCTATTAATTATTCCTCCCCTGCCTCCCACCTCTTACCGATCCTCAAAACGGATGCAACAGCCGCCCCACAAAGTATTAGGGCTGCAAAACGAAAAGTTCCTTGGAACCCTGCAACGATCGCATCAGGAGGGGCAACAGAGACATCTGCACCCGCAGACATGCTAGCGATTAAGGCTCCAAATACTGCCCCAATTAGAGAAACTCCTACGGTGTTACCTGATGTACGTGATAAAGACAAAAGCCCAGAAGCAATCCCTAGCCGCTCTCTTGGTACTGCTCCCATAACAGTGCTGTTGTTGGGCGATTGGAATAAACCCAGACCAATGCCGTAAATAAAATACCGCGATACATAGCCAAACTCAGTAATTTGAGCGTCAAAAGTGCTAATCCCCAGACACCCGCCAATCATCAACCCCAGCCCAATTGAACTGATTAGTCGAGCGCCAAAGCGGTCTGAAAGGATTCCACCTAGTGGGGCAATTAACCCACTAAGTACAGGTGATACGGCTAGTAATAGCCCTACTTTTACGGTCGGATATTGCTTGACCCTCTCTAGAAAGAAAGGGACGATGAGTAGCGAACCGCCAATAACAATGAATGCTAACCAGCCACTTAGCAAACCCATACTCAACTGAAGGTTGCGAAACAGCTTTAGTTCTAGTAGTGGCTGCTTTAGAATCGCTTCAACTACCAAAAAAGTAGTGAAACTCACAGATGCGATCGCTAATAATATCAATGCATTCGTACTGCTAAAGCCCTGGCTTTGCCCTAGCGTCATACCCAGCCCAAAACTGCCCAGAGTCAATAAAGCCAATATGGCTCCCAAAAAGTCAAATGTCTGTTTGCCCTCAATGCGTGCAGAAGGTGGGACTACACGAGCTATTAAGAAACTAGCGATAATCCCCAAGGGTACATTGATGAAGAATATACTATGCCAGCCTGACCAGCTTAAAAGCAATCCGCCAGCAGAAGGGCCAAAAGCAATTCCCAGTGACACTACACTACCGATGACGCCAACAGCCCGACCTCGTTCGGAAGAGGGAAAAACTTCTGTGATAATTGCCAAACCAAGCCCAGATATGAATACAGCACCTAGTCCTTGCAGTGCCCGAAAGCCAATCAACCACTCAATACTAGGTGCAAAACCACATAGTAGCGAACTGAAAGTAAACAGAACAAGTCCCCCCTGGTATAAGGACTTCTTACCCCACATATCCCCCAAGCGGGTTGCTCCCAAAACTAAACCAGAACTGACCAACTGGTAACTCAATACAGCCCATTGGGTGGTAGGAAAACTGGTGTTAAAGGCTTGCACTAATGTGGGCAAAGCAACATTGATGATACCCACATCCAGGGTAGACATGAACACCCCAAGTCCGACACCGAGTAAGACCCAATTTTTTTGAGAGCCTGATAAAGCCAGAGGTTCTGCTTGGAATTGTGCCAACGTTTAGCCTCCGCCTTTGACTTTACGGTTGTGAATAGTTTGCATACGTATATTCATTTTAGGGTGCTATCCTCGCTACTAAGTTCGGGAAACTAAATTTGCCGCTTTCATCCTTAACGTTGGCGATTTTGTTGAGTGCGATGCCTGCGGCGGGCGTAGCCATCGCAGCAGATGCTTTGATTAAGAAATGCTCTCGATGAATTGAAAAATTGAGATTTATGTTCAGGTATTTACTTCTGAATCGGCAAGATTGGCTTTTTCACTTGTCATATATTTGGTAGAGTACTTAGGTACTCTTAACTCTGCACTCCTTGGGCTGTATCAACAATAAAAATCAACAAAATACGGCAACTTGATGTAGTTACTGTATTTGAGACTAGTTAGCAAACTATCATAGACAACTCTCAGAAGCAAGCTCTAGAGAAAATGGAGAATAGGGAATGGGAAATGTCAATTATTAAAGTTACATCTGCAACTGCAAATAAGTACCTTTTTGTATAAGTAATGACTCAAAAAGCTGCCTTATCTCGATTTGCTTTAGGATTTATTGCAGGCTTTGTCTCTGTTTTGCTATTTCATCAAGGTGTGTTGGCGCTGCTACATGCAGTAAATTTTACACCTCGCGCTCCTTATTCAACTGCACCGACACCACCATTAGGAATCCCGCAAATTTGGTCAAATGCATTCTGGGGAGGCATTTGGGGACTGATTCTAGTAGTAATTGCACCTCGTTTTCGACATGATAAAAACTATTGGTTAGGAGCTTTAGTTTTTGGTGCAATTGCTCCGACGCTAGTGGCTTGGTTTGTAGTCGCACCGCTCAAGGGTCAGCCCATCGCTGGTGGCTGGAAATTTGTGGGAATAGTGACAGGTTTATTGGTTAATGGTGCTTGGGGTGTGGGAACCGCTGGGTTGCTGAGATTATTCTCTAGGAGGCAATTGTTTAACAGCTAGAGTTTTAGGCACTTCTAAGTAGGTGGGTAATGTTTAGTATCATCCAAACTAATTTTCAGCATAAAGTTGAAAATGTGTATATTATTATTTGAGAATAATAGGTCAAAAAATAGCGATCGTATTATTCGCGTTAGACCAATTCTGTATAAAGATGTGTAGAAATTACCCCACTACCTGCGACGCTTCCTGCGAGTTCGGGAAGGTTGGGAGGGGTTTAAATGATGTGCAGCTTCACAGAGAATTGGCTTTGCTCAGTAAATCAAAGATCAAAATAATTTATTACAATGGATAATTTTGGGATTTACACACTTGCTAATGATGTGGTATTTGACCAACTAGTAGCTTTGCTAAATAGTATTGAGGTGAATGTTAGTCCAGACATTCCAATTTGTATTATTCCCTATGATGACCGCTTAAAACGAGTTAAAGAAGAGATACATTCTCGACCGAATGTCACCTTGTTTGATAATAAAAGCTCGATCAAAAAATGGGAAGATTTTGCCGTTCAAGTTTGGAACGCTTATCCAAGAAATAGCCGAAAAAATAAACCTTCTATCGAATGGAATAAAAAAAATAATTTAATCCGAAAAATGTGTGCTTTTGATGGTGAGTTTGAAAGATTTGTATTTTATGATGCTGATAGTTTGGCAATGAATAAATTGGACAAGGTTTTAGAAAAACTAGACCAATACGACTTTGTGTTTGATGACTGGGAACACACAAAACAAACTTCAGTTGCAGCTTTCGACTTGCCGAAGTTAGAACAAAAAATGTCTTTGCCTGAATCTGAAATCAGACGAGAAATTCACTGTTCTAGTTTTTTTGGTTCAAAAAAGGGTATTTTAGGCGTTGAAGAATTAAAAATACTCAAAAAGCGATTGATAGAAGATAAAGAAGTCGAATTGATTAACGAAATCGCTTGGTGGTGTGACGCAGATTTATTTAGTTACATGACTTTTAGAATTGCTCGACCACTATTTAACTTTACACTAAGTCCCAATGGTGAAGATAGAACTGGTAACTGTGCTAATGCAAATCCATTTGTGAACATTGATAATGTTCTTTACAACCAACAGGGATTAAAACCAATTCATCGCCTTCACTATATGGGCTATTCTTCTATTGGATTTACCCGCTTGTGTAAAGGTGAAGATGTCGATATTCGTTACAAAAATGAATTTTTGCACTATCGCTTTCTGAAGCAACCAGAGCAAAAACCAAAGCGATTAAAGCCACCCACCATAGCGGCTAGAAGCAATCGATTTATCAAAAAACTTTTGAATAAAATTAATCAAACAATTTCCTACACTTAGCTTTTGCCCAGCCTTGCTCATTAAGCATTTAGTTAGTGAGCAATGTCCACTCTCATCTTGCAAAAATGCCTAAAGTTAGTGTTTCCATTCCCACGTTTAATCGAGTTAATTTACTACCTTTCGCAATTGACAGTGTACTCAATCAGTCTGAGCAAGACTTTGAGCTAATTATTTGTGATGACGGTTCTAGCGATCGCACACCCGAATTGATGTCACAATACACTGACAATCGGATTAAATATATCCGTCATCAGCAAAATATTGGTAAAAGTAATAATATGCGCTCTGGCTTTGATGCTGCCAGTGGTGAATATTTTATCAAATTTGATGATGACGATCGGCTAACACCCGATTTTCTCGCAAGTACAGCGGCTATTCTTGCTCAAGACTCTAGCATTGATTTTGTTGGTACAGACCATTGGATAATTGATATTAACAATGTACGGGATGAGGCAAAAACTCAAGAAAATTCTCATCGCTGGGGTAGGAAGAATTTACCCGCAGGTGTTGTAAATAATTTGTTGGAAGTCGTATTTATTCAGCAAAGCTTTCAAGTTGGGGCGACATTATTTCGCCGTAAAACCTTGCAAGAATTAGGATATATGCAGCCAAATCTGCAAAATTGTGAGGATAATGATTTATTTGTGCGTCTAGCTTTGGCTGGAAAAAAGGGCTATTACTTACCAGAATTATTGATGGAATATCGCTCTCATGCAGAGCAGCAAGGTATTAATCGAGCGATTCCTTATTTATTTGATAAAATTCAGTATTTAGAAAGTTATAAGTTTGAGTCTGAGAAATTAGAGAAAGTCAGAAAAAATCGTTTAACTGAAACACAATTATTATTAGGTTTGCGTTTAATTGAAAAGGGTGAAACGCAAAAAGGCAGAGAGCTAGTTTTGGCGGGACAGTCTTTTTCGACTGCTAAAGCTTGGACTGGTTTAGGTTTATCGTTGTTACCAGTTGGGTTGCGAGGTAAGGCGTTTAATGCACTGCGACAGATGCAGAGTTAGAGGATGTTTGAAAAGTCTGTAGTAGTGTATCAAATATTTGTTTACCCCACCCTAACCCTCCCCTTGCAAAGGGGAGGGAACTAGATTTTCCGGTTTCCCCCCTTTACAAGGGGGGATTAAGGGGGGTGAAAATGTGATTAAACACAGCCAAACACTTTTAAAACAACCTCTTAGAGATTGACATATTGTGCAACTTACTTTTGACGTTATTTGGAAAAGAATATGGCAAATCTACCTATTTTGTGGAATAGTTGGGGTATGTTGGTAAGTTGAACTGGATCTCAGTTGACTAATCACCAAAAATGTACTAAGAGTTAAGGCTATTGATATAAGTGCGATCGCTAAAGAGTTAGTCTTCCAAAAGCTGAGTTTTCCTTGTGTATAAGCCGTATTGGCTATATTCACTTCCCGCCTAGCCTCTTCTAAAATTGATTGGAGAGCATTTATCTGCTCATCTTCTAGTTCTGCATACCTATCTTGTCTAAAAGCATTTTCTAGAATTTTTACCTTTTCCTCAGAAGATACTTGAGCAAGTTCTCTTTTGACAACTTCATAAGGATTAGTTTGCTTTACAGGTTGTGAGGATGGAGTTTGAAGGTTTGGTTGAAAATGTTGCTGATGTAATTTCTCCAGTTTCTCATGCTTGACGGGTTCTGAGGATTGATTTGGCCGAATTGGTAGTTGAATCGGAGTATCTTGTCGAATTTCTTTTTTTGTAAAACTGTAGACGTTATTTTGCGTTACAGGTTTTGATGATTGGTTTTGAGGTTTTGGAGGTTGAGTTGGGATACGCTGATTATTACCTATTTCATTTGTCTTCAATGACCATTTATACTCACTATCTTGCACAACCATATTCTTTAATGAAGAATACAAGTAATGGTTGACTTCCCGTCTTTCAACTCCTAGTATCTCAGCAATTTTTACTGCTCTTATGGGAGTGCCACGTTTTAAGATTTCAACAATTTTAGATTCCAGACTATCCATAATTAGCCCCGAATTATTCTTGCGACTCAGATGTAACTAACTTTTAAATAAACAAGATACGTGACCAGCTATCAACAATATCTACCATTTTATCGCTGCTTATACCTTTAATCTGTTTTTTGCCAATGGTAATTTTTACTCTTGCTAATATATCTTTCAAAGATTCAAATTTTTTCTTTTTACGTTCTTTTTCCAAACTTTCAGCAACCTGAATAGCTTTTTTATCAGTAAAACCAGCAGTTCTTAATCTGAAGGTCAGTTCTAGTAAACTTAAACTATTGAATGCATCTAAAGGTGTAATCTGTTTGGGGATCTGACTTTCAATCAACTTGAGAGTCTCGTATAGTTTCTGTCTTTCTTGTCTTTCTTGTGCCAGTTCTGACCTTAAATCATTAATTTGCTTTTCCAACAAATTAAAATCATTATTTTTTGAAATAGATTCTGAATGATTTGTTTTAATTGGAGTTTGAATTTCTGGTTTATTATCAGAAGCTAATTCCCTGAATGCAGCTACTTGCTTAAATATCTCATCCTCATTCTTAGGGGAAATTACAAAGGCATTTACCATTTCACATTGTCGAGGATTTTTTTCTCTTGCTCTAACAGCAGCATAATATTCAAAGTACCCATCAACTACTGTATAAGTCTCTAAACCTATAGTTTTCAAAACTAATGGTCTGATAATTCCCCCACTTTCTACAATCATATCGGCAAGGCTATTTAAAGCATCATTTGAGAAATTGGATGCAGGCACATCACAACTAATATTTTTTACATCTACAGTATAAAACTTCATTATTAATTAACTCCTATTTCTTCTAAAACTTCTTTAGCTAACATCTCAAATTCCATAGCAGATTGTTGAGCATTAATTTTTGATTCTGCATATTTGATAACTGATTTTGGGTCTGGGTATTCTAAATCTCCAACTGTTATAGTATTATTCATACATTCTGACAGAGAGGTTCTATCATAAATAACTGCTTCCATTAAAGGTAATTCATAGCGCTCAGATATAACACTTCTTTGTTTTGGAAAAGTGTACTGCAAAAATTTAGGGTTAGTTGAAATTTTAGAGGCAAGAACTCCTATTATCTTAATTGGCAGCTTGCCCATAAGTTCTCTAAATTCATTAATTTGCTTCAGAAAATTTTTAACTGTTGGTAAACCTTGGTTTGCAAATGGTTTTAAATCTGAAGGAATTATCAAATAATCAGAAGCAATCAGGGCAACTTCTGCATAATAATCTCTTGATGGAGGAGTATCAATAATTACAACATCATAATTTTTTTCTACATTTTTGAGTTTGAGAATAAGTCTACTTTTGCTAACTCCTATTCTAGTTAGAGTATCTTGCTTATCAATTAAGTTAATGTGTGATGGAACAACATCTATTTCTGGATTATTAAAAAAATGAGACTGACGCATAATTTCTGGAATAAAATTGAAATCTGACGATTCTAATAAACAAGATACATTTTGTTCGCGTAAATCATCATCTTCATCAAATTGAAATTTGATTAATCCTGTAGCAAAAGTAGTATTTGCCTGGGAATCTATATCAATTAACAGTACTTTTTTACCTTTTTTACTCAATGCTGCTGCAAGATTGACTGCAACAGTAGTCTTTCCAACGCCGCCTTTATTATGGTAGATTGCAATCGTTTTCATTGAATGTTGCCTCTTAGTTTCCAAATTTAAATTATTTTCATTTATTTGAATTTCTGGTTTATCTACTAACTGTCTTTCTTTCAGGCTATCTCTACCAATTAAACTTTTAATATTCTCTAAATTACTTTCAACTTCCTTCCCAGAACACTGAAATACTAATTGAATATCGTATTGTAATTTTTGATAAATTCTAATCTCTTTGCCATTAGTTAACAATCCATACCTGACATTCAAGCTGGTTAAATAATGCCTGAGTCGAGGGACATGATGATTTAAGTTTTGTTTGGGATGCTTTGCCTCCATGACAACACTCAGCGGTGAGTTGGCATCTAAGACAAAGGGAATCACTTGTGCAGCAAATGCTAAAAAATCTAAGCGGATGCTACCAATGGCAACTTCTTGATGCCAGGTGTCAGGAGTATAACCTAGCTGTGGTAGCAAATATTGCACTATGAGTTTGCTTTCAACTTCGCTTTCGTTACGGCACAGCTCAGGATTAAAAGGCAATATTTTTCTACCTCTAAATAATTATTGGACTTGGGACAAAACCTGATATTTGCTAGATTATGGCATAGCCTTAATTATGTTGAGTGATAGAAATCACTTATAAAATCTAAAAAATCATCACAAAATTAGTACCTCTGCTGATAAAGTAACCAATTTTGAGAGCTAGCCATATTCAAAATTAACAGGCTACGTATGTATTTCCCCATTATCCCTGTAAATGGCTAGAATCAAAGTGTTTACCTATTTGCGCTAAAGGTTTTGGCTACTGTATCTTGTCCCCACTGCCATCAACTTGTTGATAGTCAAGCTATTAGTTGTCCCTATTGTCGGACTACACTCAAAGCTTACGGTCATCCCGGTATTCCATTGCACCGCGCCGCTGGGGATGGGTATCTGTGCGACACCTGCACCTATCACGCTGATGATACTTGCAATTTTCCTAAACGTCCTTATGCCAAAGACTGTACCCTCTACCAAAATATTGAAGAGACAAAGTTAGAGTTGAAACAGCAGCATTACACTAACAGTTTTGCAATAACTGTGAAAAGTTGGGTAAAACGCAATCAGGCTTTGCTGTTGCTATTAGGTTTATTATTAGTCTGTTTGTTGTTCGTGATATTAAGGTCTTGATTTGGGTTTAGTGGGGAGCAAGGGAGGCAGGGGAGCAGGGGAGAGTTGCAGTAAGTAAGTTTTGTTTTCCCCTCTGCCTCTCTGCCTCTTGTACCCAATCCCTAACCTTCAAGCTGTGATGATTTTGGATGTTTCTGCAATAGGTTCAACTTGTATCAGTGGCGCTTTTTCTTCAAAGGTGGCTAAGTCGAACCAAAAAGTGGTGCCAATGCCGACTTCACTCACTAGATGGACTTTACTACGATGTCTGTCGATGATATTTCTGACAATCGATAAACCTAAACCCGTGCCTTCTAGGGTGTGAACTCGGTTTTCTACACGAAAGAAGCGTTCAAAAATTGAATGTTGATCTTCTGTGGCGATGCCAATTCCAGTATCGGAAATTTCAATCCGCACTGGTGCAGATTCGGTGTGAGTGGGTTTGAAATCTAGTTGGTAGGCGCGGATTGCTACTTTACCACCGGCTTTGGTGAATTTAAGGGCATTACCAATCAGGTTGCCAAACACTTGTACTAACAAATCGTAATTACCTAATACTAGCGGCAAATTAGGGCCAACTTCCTGAACAAGTTCAACACATTTATCTTTTGCATTGAGTTGGTAAGTACGCAGGGTTTGCTCGATCGCTTGGGCTAAATCTACGCCGTCGAAACTGTAGTTACGACCAGATTCGAGTTTTGACAAATCCAAAACATCGTTAACTAGGCGGGTGAGGCGATCGGTTTCATGGTTGACTGTTTGCAGAAACTCTTGGCGTTCTTGTAAAGCTAAATCTTCGCCATAGTCGTGCAGGGTTTCAATATAGGTTTTAATGTTGAATAGAGGCGTTCGCAGTTCGTGAGAAACGTTGCTGATAAATTGACTTTTTGCGTCGTTTAGTTCGACCTCACGGGTTATATCTTGAATAGTAATCGCAATACCTTTAATACTTTCCCTTTGTAGGTTGAGTACTGTAGTCAAGAGAATGCGGATTGTCCGTGGGATGGGTTGGTTAATAAAAATTCGGAATTCGGCGCTTTCGCATTCACCTGCTGCCATTTCGTACAAAGGACGGGTAATTTCGGTTTGTACTGATGCTGGTAAGTGATGTAAGACATTGCAACCTACTACATTAGCGGCTTCCCAGCCAAAAATTCGCTTTGCTGTGGGGTTGACTAAAATCACCTGCATGTTGTTATCAATCAATACAGCCCCATCTGCGATCGTGGAAACTAGGGTTTCTAGTTTGGCTTTTTCTGCGGTCAGTTCCTCAATATTCTGTTCTTCATAGCGCTCTAATCGCTCTGCCATTTCATTAAAACTTAAAATTAATTCCCCTAGTTCCCCCCCTAAAGGTAAATTAATGCGCTGCTTAAAATTCCCGGTAGCAATTTGCTTTACCCCCACTAGCAGTTCTTTAATGGGCTTGGTGATGGTCAAGGCGTTAATCACTCCTGCCAAAATCACCATTACCCAAATTGTGATAAAAACGGCAATGGTGACATCGCGGGTAAAATTGGTGGAGATAATAGCGGTCTGATTGGGGTTGATCCCGATCGCTAATACACCTAAGTATTTTTTATTGACAATCAGGGGAATAAATACATCGGTAACTATCCCATCTGGGGTCGTGTGTTGCCGCACCATCGGCTTTTCCCCATCGCCAGGGTAATCTTCTGGCAGTTGTATTCGCCGTTTAATGGTAAGGGAGTTTTCTACCTCAGCCTCCCAAAAAGGAATGCCAAAAAAGATTTCCCCGTTTTCATCGGCGTAGAGCATATAACGCACGCTAGAGGTGCTGCTATAGAAGCGTTGGGAAAATTGGGCAACCTCAGTGAGATTATTGTCCGCGATTAAGGGGGCAACGTTGGCAGCAAGCAGCAGCCCCAAATCACGACCAAAGCGGGTGTCATTCATCCGCGCATCCTGCTGAATTGTATTTACAGCCCAGAAGGTCAAACCACTCATCACCAATGAAACGACCATTGTGGCCACAGCCAGCAGTTTAGTCTGGAGGGTGAACTCCGACCACCAACTTGCGATCGCATCTCGAATTGTTTTTAACAGATTTAGCATCTTAAATAAAGTTGTTAGTAGTCTTTGTTATAAAGCCCAACAACTTAAAAATTAACAGTTAATTTGACAAATATGTTAGGGAAATGGGGAATGGGGCATTGGGCATTGGGCATGGTGAATAACTCTTAACTCCTAACTCTATAACCGATATCTCTCCGGTAATACATCCCTGCAAACTGAATATGTTTGATACTAGCGTAGGCTTGGGCGATCGCTTGCTCAAAATTTTCTCCGATTCCTGTCACATTTAATACTCGACCCCCATCTGTGACTACTTCTTGTTGCTGGTTTAATTTTGTACCTGCATGAAATACAGTTGCTCCTGCTGCTTCTGCTTCCTCAATGCCAGTAATCACCTGGCCCTTTTCATATTCTCCTGGATAACCACCGGAAGCGGCAACGATAGTGGCAGATGCTCCCCCTTTCCAAGCAATGGGCGGCAATTCACTTAAGCGTTGCTGTACACAGGCTAGAATCAACTCTTCTAGGGGTGTTTCTAACAGTGGCAAAATCACCTGGGTTTCAGGATCGCCAAAGCGACAGTTAAATTCCAAAACCTTCAAGTCGCCATCGGGTGCAATCATTAACCCAGCATACAGTACGCCTCGGTAATCAATGCCTTTAGCTCTTAAGGTAGCGATCGCTTTTTCTAGTACTTCTGTTTGAATGCGTGCCATCAACTCTGGTGTAGCGATGGGTGCGGGGCTGTATGCTCCCATCCCCCCAGTATTTTCGCCCGTATCGCCGTCACCAATTCGTTTATGATCTTGGGCTGGCAACAAGGGTCTAATTGTTAACCCATCAGTCAATGCTAAAACTGACACCTCTTGCCCAAGCAAACATTCTTCAATGACGACAAATTCACCAGCACTACCAAATTGTCCTTGAAAAATTGCATCAATGGCACTTTCTGCCTGTGCAACAGTTTCAGCTACCGTTACACCCTTACCAGCCGCCAAGCCATCAGCTTTAACAACAATGGGCGCTCCCTGAGATTTTACGTAAGATTTTGCTGCCATAGCCTCAGTAAATACCGCAGCCCGTGCCGTCGGAATCCCTGCTTCTTGCATCAGGGCTTTTGCCCAAGCTTTACTCGCCTCAATTTGCGCTCCAGCTCTGACTGGGCCAAATACCATCAATCCTTTATCTTGGAGGTAATCTGTGATTCCCTTAGATAGGGGGACTTCTGGCCCAACTATCACCAGAGTTATGCCATGTTCTAGAGCATATCGGCTCATCCCCTCAAAATCATCCATTGCTAAAGGCAAGTTTTGGCAACGTTCCATAGTTGCTGTGCCCCCATTCCCTGGTACACAGACAACTTGCTCAATTTGCTTAGATTGCAACAGTTTCCATGCCAGAGCGTGTTCGCGCCCCCCATTACCGACAACTAAAACTTTCACTGATTTCCTCGTGCGTCCCTTGCAAAATGAGAATACCTGATTCGACTCTCGCGGATCAATTTTTTCATCAATTCTCACACTTGTGCAAGTTTCTTCTGATTTACAGCAGAATTCAGGAGTCAGAATAGGCTCATTGGTGTCAACTTAAGCACAAATGCTTGTCCCACATACGCTTTAACCCACCCCGATGCTTTGGCTACAGTGTACACACAAGTCCTAAAAACCTAGCTTGATAAGACTTTCCTCGTTTTTCCTCGTTCCCAGTCTCAGACTGTCCATGCATTCATTGAGTCAGAGACTCAATGCCAGATTGGAGGCAGAGCCTCAACGAGGGGCATTCCCATGCTCATAACTATTTATCCACCACTTTAATTATTTCATCTGCTAACCTATTTTAGCTTTTGAATTCCAACTGCATTTATTCTCAAAATTAAATTTGATTAATTAGTATAATTTTAATTTTTATTGTTAATAATTACCAAATCAAGTTAATAACATATTTTTAGCGCAAGTGTATTAGTTGAATTATTTTTGCTAATACGACTCCAATTATCTATGAAACAATCCTCAATCAATAACCAATTTTTGATTATAATTATTAACTTGTGAATATTGCGGTTAATCAGGATATAAAAAATCGGCAGCATGGCTAAAATTATCGTTACTGGAGTCGCAGGCTTTATTGGTTCTCAGCTTGCAGAAACATTGCTAGAACAAGGAGAAGAAGTAATCGGGATTGATGAATTCAATGATTATTACGATCCGATGTTAAAGCGTAACAATGTTGCACACTTACATCGCTCACCTGGCTTTACATTAATTGAAGGAGATATGCAGTTTTTAGATTGGCAGAAACTCCTAAAAGATGTTGATGTAGTTTACCATCAAGCGGCACAAGCAGGGGTCAGAGCAAGTTGGGGTAAAGCTTTTCGAGGCTATACAGAACGAAATGTTAATGCTACACAAGTTTTGCTGGAAGCAGCTAAAGATGCTAAACACCTGAAAAGATTAGTGTTTGCCTCTTCATCTAGTGTATATGGTGATGCAGAAACATTACCTACCCACGAGAGAATTTGTCCTCAACCGGTTTCTCCTTACGGCATTACAAAGCTAGCAGCAGAGTTTTTATGTGAACTGTATTACAAGAACTTTGGTGTGCCCTGTGTGACATTGCGCTATTTTACAGTTTATGGCCCCAAACAGCGCCCAGATATGGCATTTAATAAGTTTTTTCAATCCATTTTGCACGATGAGGCGATTCCTATTTACGGCGATGGCCAGCAAACGCGGGAGTTTACGTTTGTTAGTGATATCGTCGCCGCTAATTTAGCCGCCGCCACCGCATCTCAAGCAGTGGGAGAAATCTTTAATATTGGTGGTGGTAGCAGGGTGGTTTTAGCAGAAGTCTTAAATACGATTGAAGAAATTGTTGGGAAGCCAATCAAAAGAAACCACATAGAAAAAGCGATGGGAGACGCGCGCCACACGGCTGCTGATGTATCTAAAGCGCAGAAAATTCTCGGATATCAGCCGCAAGTCTCCCTAAAAGAGGGTTTGACGCAGGAATGGGAGTGGGTGAAATCTTTGTATTCCCTATCTTCCTAATTTTCCTCATTTTCTTTATCTGTTTAACCGTCTTGCCTTTAGCTGGTAGTCAAAACAACACCTTAGCGCACAGCACGCTTGCGCTCACTTTTACGAGTACCCCCAGCCATCTGATATTGATGGCTATTTTTACCAAACTTATAAGCAACACCAAGCAAAATTTTTTCAGAATAGTCTGCCAAATCACGTTCATTTTCGGTGATTTGGGTTAATAAAACATCAATAGTAGAGAGAGTAGTATTGTAGGCTTCTAAAGATTGACGGAGACTTTCAATTTTATCAGTATAATCTTTAACTGTTAAACTATCTCCTACATCTAGAGTAGGACTGATAGATTTAATACTTGCCAAGCGCATCTCAGCTTTGCTAAGAATACGTGAATCGCGTTTTGGTCTTGCCATTAATACTCCTTGATCTGAAAAGATAACCTAAACTTTTAGTAATTCCATAGTGGACAATTTTTTAAAAGGTTGTCCTGAGTAAAATTATTTATTTTTTTTTAAAGACTAAAATTTGAGTATTTTCACTAATTTTATCCCCCTTGCTGCTTCTCTCAATTTTGGGAGAAGAGGAGCCAATTTCAAAGTCCCTCTCCCAATTTTGAGCTACGGTCGAATTACCCCCCTTAATCGTGATGTGTGTACACCGTAGCCCAATTTTGGGAGAGGGATTTAGGGTGAGGGTTTTGGATTCATGCAAGAAGTCTAGTAAACCCGCTCTTACTTTTTTCTTACTCAAGACTCAGTAAAGTTAAGGCAGAAGTTGCTACAGCAAAAGCAGAAGTTCTTACAGGGAAGACGGAAGTTCCTACAGACTGCGCAAAACACCGAAACGTCAAGACGGAAGTTGTTACAGGCTGCGCAAAACACTGAAATGTCAAGCCGGAAGTTCTTGCAGGGAAGACGGAAGTTGTTACAGGCTGCGCGAAACACCGAAATGTCAAGGCGGAAGTTCTTGCAGGGAAGGCGGAAGCTGCTACAGGCTGCGCGAAACACCGAAACGTCAACCCTGGAGCAATATTTTTTGATGTATTAGGGACTTCCAACAAATAAATTATCCAATCTTGCAGGGATTGGTAATTTGGCTCAATTTTAAGCACGAGTGTTAATTTTATCTGCAACTATTGGGCAATTTCAGAATGTTAAATTAGTATTTGCTTGGACGCAGGCTACTCAGACAACGCTTTTGTTAGGACAAGCTAACTTTTGTCATGGAATTTGATGTTTGTTTTTATCGCTTTCAAAAAATATTTGAAGTGACTTACAGGTATCTTGAATTTAGGCGATCGCCTGTCTAATTAGTTCAACCTTTAGCTTACTTATTCCCATGATTGAAATTCATCAATGGCGCTACGAATTAAGGAAGTTATTTGAGCGCGACGGGTTTCAAAGTTGGCGGCGATGTAAATCAGTAAAATGCCAACTAGCAAACCAACAACCCATTTTAAAAAGGAGTACTGCAAGCTGAAAATTACCGATTGATAGATTGTAGTAATTAAAAAAGTGGCTGTACCAATGTAGAGAAAAGCCCGTACTCGCAAAGCTAATCCGGCAAAAATGGCGATGAGACTGAAAATCCCCGGTATCCAAGCTGTATTTTGATTAAATAAAATTGCCCACCCACAAATTAAACCACTCCCTAGCACTCTCAAAAAATGACGAGATGTTTTGTACTCTGGTAGCTTCAGTTGGGTATCCACTTGAGCAATATAAAGCAGTGATAACCCAATTGGTGTTACATACCACAAAGTATCAGTCAGGTGTAAGGAATCAAACCAACGGTAAAGTGCCCAATCAATCAACACCACACTAATATAGGTGAAACGGATGTTTTCACCTACTTTTGCTAAAAAGATGTAAAATCCAGCTGCGAGTACTAAGGTAATCGGGTAAGTTTGCAGTCTAGTTTCCCATAAAATTATCAGTGGTGTGATGTATGCAGCTTGTTGCCAAGGTCTTTTAGACCAACCCCAATTTTCCCAAGGTAGGATGTACAAAAAGTAGGCTACCACACAAGCGATCGCACCATTCCAAGGAACTAATGGCCCAGCCCAAAATCGCCCTACTGCTGTCTCCCGCCAATAAATCCTCATGCCGGCTACCTCTAATAAGCCAAGGTAAACCCACATCTCGGCAATTGTAATTCCTCCCAAGATGCTGGGGGAAGTGCGGAAATTTCGTCCCTGAAAGATGGCATAGCGAATCAAAAATACTCCAGTTCCCAATCCCACCAAACGGTTAACTGCAATGGGTGTAATAATAGCAGCCATTAATAAACAGCTACTCCAAACCCAGTGAATATGGGCAATTCTTTTCAATTCTTGGGGAGTTAGGTGTAAGTAGCTGACTAGCCTTGGCGACAGAATGCAGTAAGTATACATGATACTCGCGCCAAGAGTAGACATGGCAATTAATCCATCACCTAATGCTCCTCCTGAAGCTTGTGACATTTGATAGAACAAAAGTTCATAAGCAGAAATTGATACGCCAATAATTCCTAAATACAGCAAGGGTTTGAAGCTCTCGTGCCGTCGCCCCACGCCAATAATAATTAAAGCTACACCCAAGGAATACAAACCTGTCCACTTGGTAAAGGTATTCAAACGCAGCAATACACTAAATGCACCATAAATTAATGGCAAAATGTGCAGGCTGCTAGGAAACCTTTCTAATTGATGTCGTCGCCGCCACCACTCGCCGACAAGTTGAGTAATTAAACCCAAGGCGATGTTTGCGATCGCAATTCTAATAATTGAACGTTCCCCCAACCCTAACACTTGGGTAATTAACAATTCCAAACACCAACCAATACTATAAAATGCCCAATTTGTCGGTTCGCGCCAACTGCGATAAACAATGGCTGCCAAGGTAATTACAGTGGCAATTAAGAACAAAAATCCTGAAGTCGTAAACCCTTGGTAAATCAACACTGAGTGCAGCGTCAAACTTAATAATTCAACACTACACAAAGCGATCGCCCATTTATCACTGGCGGCTGCATAGATAACAGCTAATTCGTTACCGCGTCGGCTGAAAACAGTCCGCGCTAACCATAGACTTAGAGTTGCGATCGCTCCTACAACAAACCAACCGGCTACCGCTAGGCGAGGAAAACCAGGCACACCAGTCCACAGCAGCACCCCAACGAAACTTAAAACAAATCCTTCTGTAATTACCGCAGATACTTGGTTTCGCAAATAGCGCGTATTTGCAAACATCAATCCAGCACCTACAGCCAAACTAATTAATCTGATTCCTGGTAGCTGTAAAGTTAGTAGCTGGGCAATTATCACAGCCAAGACACTCAAGTAACGGCTAGTAATCCGACGCTCTATAATTGTGGCATTGGCAACACCTGTGAGAGCTAGAGGCGTAACTAGCCATAAAACTCCCCAATCAGATCGACTATCAGCGATGCCATACCAAGAGGATTCTGCATTCATCCACAAGAGGAAAAAACTAGCTGCGGCTAATCCTAAACCGATATCCCATGCACTACGTTGCCATAGTCCTTCCTGCAAGCTAAATCGCCATTCTGCAACCATGAGAGCCAATAAAATACTTGCCCAGCATTGTTGACTCAGGGTTGGGAATAACCAATTAATGGTAAAGCAAAACGTCAGCACCCCCATAATGTGAGTTAGGTATACCAGGGCAAGAGATGACGGGGAGCGGCGTTGAGTAACAAATGCCAGAGTGGCGGTAGAAAATAGCAGATTTAGCGATCGCAATGCGGGATTTACGAGAGCGATCGTTGTTAAAAAAGCTCCAAATAACAGAGCGAGCAGTTCGCCAAATTTAGCTAATTCTCGCTTTTGGCTGCGATAAAAGCTATCTGTAAGCGCCACCATCAAAATTACGTAGGGAAATAAAGCGATACCCAGTAATGCCCAAGGTTCATTTTGAGAATTGGTGAGTTGAGTACTAGTTGCGATCGCTAATTTTTGTAAGCTATCAGGTACTAATCGCCAGCCTAGCAAAATCGTCTCTAAGCCGATGACGAAAACCCCTGCAAAGTCTCGCTTTAAACTGTACTGCCACAAGCGACTCCCCACAAACCACAAACCCAAACCACTGACAGCTATTGCTTGCCAAGGATAATTTACTACCGATACCACCCAACCCAAAAAGAGTAAAACGCCCCCAAGCCTTTCCCAGAGTAAGAGAGATGAGGGAGACAAGGGAGACGAGGAGAATATTAATGTTACTTCCCCTGCTCCCCCGCTCCCCCGCTCCCCTGCCTTCCTCCTTCCCTGCTCTGCTAACCAAGTCATCAACCAGCCACAAATGCCAATAGCTAACCCCAACAGTGTGACATCTACCTTGGTAACAAAAATTGCCCGCACTAACAATACTATTAAAGAATAAATAATTACAGCAGCAGGTAAACTAATACTTAGCCTACGGCGATCGTCGCTGACAGTACGAGGCTGTTGGAAAAGATTGTGATAAACGGTAATGATAGTTGTAGCGATCGTTGCCAGATAAACAGCAATTAAAGGAAATTCTCTTAACTGCCAACCCCAATGCAGATAACTCAACCCTAAAATATTTACTAGAGGTAATTTGCCAGGATGTAAATTAGTAAAAATAGTCCGATTTTTGGAGAGTAAAACAGTTATAGCAGTTAGGGTAGGACAGGCGATCGCAACTACAATCCAATCCACAGGATTTTGCCACAATTTAAAGCTATCCATTGCCCAAAAATTCACAGGCACTAACAAAAGAGTGGCAATCAGCAACGTCTGAGCCGTCAATCTGAGGTTATTTTGCCTAGTCGCCCAAAAGCTTAATCCCCAAAAACTCAAAGTATAAGCAAATAAAACCCCGTATTGTCCAGAAGCAGGAAACCTCGCCCATTGACTAGCAGCCAGTACCCCAGAAGATACGACTACCAGGAAAACCCCTAGAAAAAGTAGCCAACGGACACTTAGTTCTGCTCCCAAGGACTGCAACATTGTGCCGATGAAGTTGGGTTTAGCTGGTTTTTGTTGTGGTTGTTTACCGCTACTAGATTGTAAAACTGCTATGGGCAACTGCTGCACGGGGTCGGAAGTTGCAAATACTACCTTTGTTTGAGCTTCAGCTTGGGGTTGCAACACCACCGCACACACCAGAAACTCTCGACATAACTGCCTGACTTGGGCATCAGATATTAGACCTAAACGCAGCCATATATCCAGCCCTTCTAATAACTGAGGATGGGAAGATGGCAGTCTGATTTCAATTTTTAGCGGGCGCTCAAGGGGCGATGACATAAGCGGCAGCAGTACAAGTACTTAAATTATTTGTTTAATTAAAGTATATTTTTGCTTTAACTGTGCCACTTATCAGGCTAATTGATATTAATTTTTAACCCAATACAGTTCAGATAAACCCAAAACCCTGATGTAGAGACGCGATTTATCGCGTCTTCAAAGACCAATTATCTATACCAATAACCCTTATTGATTTTTAACCTACAAGCGATATTCAAATGCCATCTGCCTGCTTTTAGTTTCCAGCTTGCACTCTCCCAACCCCTAGATATGCCCGTGTACTTGGATTAATTAGATTTTGTTATTTTCCAGAGAAAGTCGTCTACCTGCTGTAACTTTGAGTTATAAACTTTTTCAACTCCAGCTTTTAAGAAATCAGACGGCTCGAACAAGAACAAAAATATGTCGCTAAAGCCATTAGTAATCTCTGGTAACTGATTTTTTCCTACAATTTGAAATTTCACTTTTGGCTCAATTAAGTTACTAAGTACTTGTAGCGGTGGAATAATATTATCCTCATCACTAATTAAAAGTGGTTTCTTTCCTTGATTAATAATATTAGCAATTTTCGGATATTCTTGGTATTTATCAGGGAATTGATTCCACCAAATCTGCGCTTGAGAGTGAACCATACAAGATAAAACTTCGCTTATAATCACCATAAACGCTACAAGCGACCAAAACTTTTTTTGCCAAGTTTTAGTAGACATAGACGCAATCTTAGTGGTAAATAGGTAAGCAACAGCTAACTGTATACCTAAAACTGAAGGAAGTGTATATCGACTAGTAGCAAATCGCTTTTGAAATACGAAATCTGTTATCAGTAAAGGAAGCCCTACAGATCCAATCAAGGTTAAGACAAATAACCAAACTTTTTTAGAAGTTCTTCGACACACAAAATAAATTGAGTAGCTGATTAAAGCTAAAATAATTAAAATAAAAGGAATTAAAACGAACTTAAGTTTTCCCGGTTCGTTAGGACTAATACCTAAATCAAGAAACGCACGACTAAAGATACCAGCCCACCTTACAACTGACATAAATAATGTTTGTTTAGTACTCGCCCAAGTGACTGCTTCTGGCTGAGGATTGCTAATAATAATCCAAATCCAAGGTACAAAGGTTAGAAACCCCGCAAGCAATGATAGCAGGTAGTAAATCAATGTTTTACTCAATCGAAAGCGTTCGATTGCAACTACATAAATTCCCTGTGCAAAAGCAACCAAGGTAAAAAATAGATGAGTATAAAACCCTATTGATAATGTTGCTACATAAATGTACCAACTAACTTTTGTTTGAAGACGCATGGCTCGCAGCAGTGCTACGCTCGATATTAAAATGGCTACTATTCCTAAACTATACGATCGCGCTTCTTGTGCATACACGATATGAATAGGTGAAATGGCTACCAACCCAATAGCTATCCACCCTACTAGTGAAGACTCAAATAATTCTTGACATAGCCAATAAAAACAAGGAAAGGTAAGTAGACTAATAAATGCTGAAAAACTTCTGACCGCTGCTATAGAATTGCCAAAGCACTCTACCCAAAACCGGGTAATCAAGATGTATAGTGGCAAAATCTGCGAGTCTTCTAAAATAATCCCTTTAATTGTATCAATTGCATTTTTCTCAGGATTAGGATGCTGGTATTTATGTAAATCTTCTATGTCAATCAAACGACCATCACTTAATTGCGTTTTCATTTCTGACTGCGTATAGCCAGATATGCGTAATGATGACAAAACTTCATCACCCCAATAATTTTTTTTGTCAATATTGACGAAACGGAAAAATACACCTATTCCTAATAGGATGATAATTAAAAAACGTAACCAATATTGAAAATTAGTCCATTTCTGTGATAATTTCTTTTTCATGTAGTTTACAATCTCTTCAAATCCTTACTTAACCTTGGTAAAAAGGCAACTCATAATTTGTTATTAGCAATAGGCTAATAACAAAATCAAATTAGGATTTTGGAATAAAAAAGTGAACTATAATTAGGATTTATTTATATAAATTTATAAACTATAAAATAAATACAAAGTATTATTTAATTTTTAACCACTATTAATTTATTTTGCAGTTTTGCGCAAAACTATACTGATAGTAAGTATAATTGTTTCCTTGTTAATCCTACAATATAAATTAATCAATCAATAAAATACTGGTGTTCCAAATAAAAAGATTTTATAAAGTTTATATAAAAGTATTATAAATACACCTGTTAGCGAAGAATACAGAAGCGCTATTGTGGAATCGTTGTAAGTTCTAAAAAAGGCACTTGCAACAAAAATTTAGTACTTACTCTATACGCATTTCATTACATAGCTTGCTTGCCACTTTCGGGTAAGAAGCTTTTTAATCTGTGTTGCGAATTTTAACTTGCCCTTACCTGGACTAAATCGACCGTTGTTCCAACAGTCTAAAATACGGCATCTATATACTACGGTAAATTGATAGATTTATAGTATGATATTTTAAACTGCGATCGCTTCCTTTGGTATGTAGCTATTAAGCGCAAGCAACATATCTAAAGTAAACGGACGAGTGCGAACACCGCCCTATCGATCAAACTATGGAGAATTGACATGAGCAACAAACACATTGAGGTCAAACAAGTAGCGGGTTTCATCGGTGCCGAAATCAGCGGCGTAGACCTGTCACGTCCTTTGCACGATGATGCAGTCAAAGAAATTCGTCAAGCACTATTGAAGTGGAAAGTCGTGTTCTTTCGCGGCCAAAACATCGATCATGCGGCACAGATTGCGTTCACAGGTCGTTTTGGTGAAGTTACCTACGCGCATCCCCACGAAGATGAGCCGATTGATGGCTTTTCAGAAATCCTGCCCATTGACCGCAGTCGTTATGAGCGGCGCAATGGTCTGCGCCGTTCCAGCTATGAAAGTCGCTGGCACACCGATGTTACAGCAGTTGTTAACCCACCTGCGGCGTCAATTTTGCGTGCGGTTAATGTCCCTAGCTTCGGTGGTGACACACAATGGACAAATTTAGTTGCAGCCTATGAGGGTCTATCAGCACCCTTGCGGGCGTTGGCAGACACATTAAAAGCCGAACATCGCTTCAATGCGCGTTTGAATTTCCCCAGCAATAGCAAGATTGCCCAGCGCATCGCAGCCAATCCCCTGGTTTCAATCCACCCAGTAGTAAGGGTTCATCCTGAGACTGGTGAACGCGCATTGTACGTCAACCCTGGCTTCACCTCGCATATTCTTGACGTATCACGACAAGAGAGCGACCTGCTGCTTGAGTTGTTCTTCAACCAGATTACCAAGCTCGCCTACACCACCCGCTTCCGCTGGAATAACGGTGACATTGCGTTCTGGGACAACCGCGCCACCTCCCATTTGGCCCCTCAAGACTTGGATCATCTGGAAGTCGAGCGCGTCCTCTATCGCACCACCATCACGGGCGATGTTCCAGTTGGGCCCGATGGTTTCCGATCGCAAGTGGTTGAAGGTGAGGCGTTCAATAGCGAACTACCAACCGTATTGAAGAACAAAGCTGAGAAGTTGGAAGCAGTACCAGCGCTTTCATAAGCTATAGAGTGGTAAACAAGGGCTGTGGAATCTGTTCGCAGCCCTTATTTACCTACTGAAGTATTTAGCGAAATATAAATTTATTTGTGTAGCATTAAGAAATTTTTACCGCAATTTAGAATCATTCGTGAGAAAATCTTGATCGTTTCTCTTGAATGGATAAAGCAATGCTTCAGAGACATCACCACAGCCTATTCTCTGGCAATAACTATATCGTTGGACTTAATAACAGCATAAGCCTCTTTCCCCTCAGACAAATCTAACTCTTCTACCGATACTCTGGTGATAATTGAAGTTAACTCAACTTTGTGAACAATCTCCAGCGTTACTTCACTATTAACGGCTCCAGTAACAACTCGCTTAACAACACCCTTGAGAATATTGCGAGAGCTAACTTTGAGTGGTTTCTTTTGAAGACTAATTTCTATCTCAGGCATTTGAGTGTAGATATCTTCCTCATCTGTGTTTATGGTTGGTAGCAAGTTTGATGGTGAAGAGTGTTGATTAAGACCACGTACCAGTTCCCGGAGAATCTCGGTCTTAGTTCGCTGAGACTGGCCACAGAACTCTTCCAAAATCTTTCGCTCCTCTTCTGAGGTTTGGAATGTGACCCACCCTTGTTCTTTTCTAGGCATAATTTTACCGATATAGTTGGTTATATGTTGGTATCTTTGGTACTATTTTACCTAGCATCAATTTTATGGAAGAAACCCTTCAAACGCCTTTTCTATGAAAAGAAGACAAATTTTTGGCTTCCTGGGTATAGCGATCGCTGGCTTGCTGCTAGCAATTGGTTTACCGTTGGTTCCTCCTTCTCCTGTAATAGCACAGTCGAACACCAGCATACTCGTGTCCGCAGCCGCCAGCTTAAAAGAGGCACTGGAAGAAATTAAGCCTTTGTACCAACAAAGTAAATCAAATATCAATATTAGTTATAACTTTGGGGCTTCTGGTGCCTTGCAGCAACAGATTGAGCAAGGTGCGCCAGCGGATATCTTTATTTCTGCTGGCAAAAAGCAAGTGGATGCCTTGGAACAAAAAGGATTATTGCTACCAGGTAGCCGTACTAACCTAGCAAATAACCGTCTAGTCTTGATTGTGGCTCAGGATGTTGTTGGCATCAATAGCTTCTACAATTTAACAGATAGTAAGATTAAAAAAATTGCGATCGGTGAACCCAGAAGCGTACCCGCCGGTCAATATGGCGAGCAAGTCTTGAAGAAATTGAAACTTTACGATCGCCTCAAGTCGAAATTAGTCTTTGCTAACAATGTGCGTCAAGTTTTAGCAGCAGTAGAAAGTGGTAATGCCGAAGCGGGTTTAGTTTATGCCACTGATGCCAAAATTTCCAACAAAGTAAAAGTCGCAGTTACTGCTGATGATAAATTTCACTCACCGATTGTCTATCCGGTAGCAATAATTAAAAGCAGTAAAAATCCTTCCGCTGCCAAAGAATTTGTCCAGTTTCTATCTGGCAGTGAAGCCAAAACTGTACTCAAAAAATATGGGTTTATTGTGAGTTAAAATAAGGGGCTTAAGCCCCTTGTTGATTTATTGAAGTTTAAGAAGCTGTGGACTGTAATTTTTCTAGTCGTGCCAGCACTTCTGAACTGTGAATAGTTGGGTTGACTTTGACAAAAGTTTCGCGCAAGACGCCTTGAGGATCGATGATAAAACTGTGGCGCATAGATAAAAAGCCAAGCCACGAACCGTAAGCTTTGCTCACTGAACCATCAGTGTCAGCCAATAGGGGGAATTTTAGTCCCTCTGAATCACAAAATTTGGCGTGGGAGTCAATATCATCAGCACTAACGCCAATAATCTGAGTGTTTTTTTCCAGGTATTGGGGTAAGTCTTGCTGAAAACGACGAGCTTCTATAGTACAACCAGAGGTGAAGTCTTTAGGATAAAAGTACAGGACTAGCCATTTACCACGCAAGTCAGAGAGGGAAATTTTACCATCACCTGTGTTGGTTGGCAGAGTAAACTCTGGTGCAGGTTGATTAATTGCCGGAAGTTTACCACCAAGAGCATTAGCAGCAGGGGTAAAATTCAGCCAGCTGATGACAGAAATACAGCTGGCAAATAATATGCTTAAAAAAGTGCGGCGGGAAATCATGGTGTAAACCAGAATCACAACTTTACACAAGTTTACAATTCTTGGTTGCGAGAAATCTTATTCTAAGTGAGATTCGGCAGGGGTATCTGTGCTTTCGATATATTGACTATCTAGGAGAAAAGCCCCCCTAGCAAAGCGAATACCCCAATATCCACCAGGTCTGCGGTCAATGACTATACCTTCTTCACCAATGTGAATGACATTGGGAGGGCGCAACATGGGCATAGGTTCAGCAGTTTTGACGTAGGCTGGTAGCGCCACAACACGGACTTTACTACCAATTGCGAATTCTTTCGACATGTTAATCAAGCTAGGAGTTTTGATTAACTCATAACTCAAAACGATCTTGAAAGTCTACTAAATTGAATCAGAACTCAGAACTCAGAACTCAGCACTCAAAATAGGGAAAGGGAAAGGGGATGAAGTTTTTCCCCTTTCCGCATCTTCTGCAAGAAGTCTGTTAATTTTTGACTATGGAAAACAATGCCTGGACATCAGTCAAGGGTAAGTGCCAAAGTAATTCTGGTTGCCAAGTATCTGGGTCAAAGTGAGAGTGACAACCGCGTTGGTATGCTTGCCAAAGTCTGTCCCAGGTGAATTGTTGTCGAGAATTTAGGTTTTTATGGATGACTCGCAACAGTCCTAGTCCCAGCATCAAGTTAGTTATGCTAAAATTTGTTCCTAATAAAAATGCCTGTATTTCTGCTTCGCCAATGAAGTCTGTGCCATAGCCTGTGAGAACATGAACCCCGTCATGGAGTTGTTTACGGCGGCTACCTGTAGTAAAGGGTTTTAAATTGTGTTCATTGAGGAAGTCTGCCCAAGTTCTGCCAAAAGTGCCAGTAGGGAGGAAACGCAATTTCTCTATTTCCACAATTTGGGGAACATCTCGCCCCTGCGCTTGTGCGATACGATCGAGTACATCTAAAACCTGTTGCAGACGAGGAGCGGGATTTGGTAAAGCCGCAAAGGGTTGCATCATAATCTATCTATTTTGGGATTGA
Source organism: Nostoc sp. JL23 (assembly GCF_017115065.1). Lineage (NCBI taxonomy): Bacteria > Bacillati > Cyanobacteriota > Cyanophyceae > Nostocales > Nostocaceae > Nostoc > Nostoc sp. JL23. The sequence continues at coordinate 16,083 of NZ_JABXKN010000130.1, read as the reverse complement.
GATGGGCGAGTATTGCCCACCCCAAAATTATTATTTTTTGAAAGATGATTATTGAGGATTGCCTTGTTGACGGCGTGATGGAGCATTTTGACGAAATTGCTCCAATTTTTGACGCTGTTCGGGGGTTAAGACTGCTTGAATCTGTTGTTTCTCAGATTCGCGGATTTGTCGCATTTGGGTTTTTTGGGTTTCAGTCAGATTTAAGTCACCAAAACCACCCTTTCCTCGACGTTGGCCGGGTTGCCGTTGACCTTGACCTGTTTGCCCCTGAGCCTTACGCGCTTGCCACTCAGCCCGACGTGCTTGTTTTGCTGCCTCTAATTTTGCTTTTTGTTCTGGGGTCAAAACTGCTTCAAATTTGGCGCGGCTATCGCGGCGAATCGTCTGAATTTGGGTTTTTTGGGCATCTGTTAGACCCAACTCCTTCCAAGGGCCTCTTTCTTTTTGTTGAGTTTGTGCAAGTAACAGGGGTGAAGGAGAGGCTGTTTGAGCGTGAACAGCAAAGGAGGTTGCAGTTAAAGTTAAGGCGATTGCGGAAGCGACTAGCGATAATGCTTTGAGTTTCATTACTTGTCTGGTGGGTTTTTCCTGGTTGGATGCCACCATCATAAGAACTTATCTTCAGCAGTTACATGAGGAGAAAGTCATGGTTATACCCATGACTAAAGTCATGATTGACAATAGATAGTTAAAAGTTAGAAGTTAGGAGTTAGGAGTTAGAAGTTAGGAGTTAAAAGTTAGAGTTATAAATCCTGAAAATTTTGATTATGATGATTTTATAAGTCATTCTTTAGCTTATTAAGTAACGATTCTGTTGTTTGAATTTACTTTTGATTTCTCACTCAGCGAAAATTCTAAGTGGCGGAAGCCACTGCTCAAATATTCGGAATTATTAACTTCTAATTCCTAATTCCTAACTCATAACTTATAACGGGAGCAACGCGGCTAATGAGTCGTTCAATTCAAATTAAGAAACATCCTTTTCCGTCTCTGCTTTATCTGGAGTGGACATTACTGGCGATCACCGCATTGACAGCCGTTATACCACCCCCGTTACGGCGTTTTCGTCCCAAGCTTCCAGAACTATCAATTTGTGGTGCATTTCCAGACTTGTCAGTTTGTAGCATATTGCCAGAACTGTCAATCTATAGTCTGATTATTTTTGCACTAATGGGCTTAAGATTACCCAGGAATAGCCAGACAACTAAGGTAATATATACAGCTATTGAAATTTTATTGATTTTAATAATTGGACTTTTTGGGGAGAGATTTGCTCGACTTTTCCCCTTTCTCTATATAATTTTAGTGACTCGCAGTTGTCTGATTTTTCAGTTAAATGGGCGTTTATTCGTTACAGCTTTGTCATTTGCTTTATTTTTAGTTACCACACAACTAAAATATCAGTTATTCAATTTTCAAGCATCGCCACAGGCACAAGAGCGATATCGATTTTTGATTTTGAATTCGTCACTAGTATTTGGCTTAAGTTTGGTGTTTGTGTTGCTGATGATGAATGCAGTTTTGTCTGAACGGCAAAGTCGAGAAAAGCTAGCTCTTGCTAACGAAAAACTCCGTCAATATGCCATGCAAATTGAAAATCAAGCTACCTTAGAAGAACGTAACCGCATTGCTCGTGAAATTCATGATTCATTAGGACACTCTCTGACTGCTTTAAACCTACAATTAGAAACTGCTTTAAAACTATGGCAATCTAACCCAGGTAAGGCTGAAACATTTCTTGCAACTGCAAAGGAATTAGGTTCAAAGGCGCTAAAAGATGTTCGTCAATCTGTTTCTACTATGCGTTCTAATCCCTTACAAGAACAATCTTTAGAAGATGCGATCGCTAGTCTTTCAGAAAATTTTCATCGGTTTAATGGGATATTACCAATTTATCAAATCAACCTGGACTATTCTCTACCACCTGAAATAAATACTGCTATTTACCGGATTACTCAAGAATCTTTAACTAATATATCTAAATATGCCTATGCAACAGAGGTTAAATTGGAACTCACTACGACTAAAGGCAATTTACAATTGATAATTCAGGATAATGGTAAAGGTTTTGACGTAGGGCAAAATACTACTGGTTTTGGACTTCATAGTATGCGCGATCGCACTTTAGCACTTGGAGGTAAGTTTAATATTAATAGCGCTCTTGGCTCTGGTTGCAAAATTACAGTTAATATTCCATTAACAAGGTTAACATAATGATTAAAGTATTGCTGGTAGATGACCAAAGTTTAATTCGTCAAGGATTAAGAGCTTTATTGGAACTAGAACCAGATTTAGAAATAGTTGGAGAAGCAGAAAATGGCGAACAGGCGATTAATTGTGTTGCCCAATTTCAGCCAGATGTAATATTGCTAGATATCAGAATGCCAATTATGGATGGAGTTGCAGCCACGAAGGAAATTCAAAAACGTTTTGCCAAAACTAAGATTTTAGTACTAACGACTTTTGATGATGATGAATATGTGTCAGCAGCTTTAAAGAATGGGGCTATGGGTTATTTATTGAAAGATACACCATCAGAAGAATTAGCTGTTGCTATTCGTGCCGTTCATAAAGGATATACTCAGTTAGGCCCAGGTATAGTTAAAAAGCTGTTGACCCAATTTTCTCATGTTGCACCAATCCAGTCACCGCCTGTACCATCTACTTTAGCGGAACTTACCCCTAGAGAAAAAGAGGTTTTGCAATTAATTGCTACAGGCGCTAGTAACCGAGAAATTGCTCAGGAACTCTACATTTCTGAGGGGACAGTAAAAAATCATGTTACGAATATTTTAAACAGGTTAAATTTGCGCGATCGCACTCAAGCTGCAATTTGGGCAAATACATATTTATCCTATTTGAATGAGCCAAGTTAAGTAATTCGTAATTCGTAATTCGTAATTCGTAATTTTAAGCTTTATAGCAATTCTATTTTATTGGTGAAAATTGCAATCCGTATATTCCCGATTTTAAATAAATCAGGAATCTAAATTCAGCTTATTTAAATAACTCCAAGCATTCATTCTTTAAAACGCCTTTTGTCACTTTGATTTTCCTAAATGACTTATCGATTACCTCTTCACAAGAGATACTAATTTGTGATTGATTTACTGAAATTAAATCTTGAATTGAAGCACCATATACAATTTCTGATAAACCACTCCAAACACAAGCAGTTGCACACATTGGACAAGGTTCGCCAGTTGTATATATGTTATAACCTTCTAAAGAGAGGCTTTTGAGTTTAGCTGTTAAACTACGAATAGCATTGATTTCTGCATGGGCTGATGGATCGTTGTCTCTCCTTACAGTATTATGAGCTACGGCAACGACTTCATTATCTTTAACAATCACTGCACCGTAAGGCGCATCCCCTTTTTTTGCTTCTGCCAATGCTAAACGCATAAAAGATTCTGGGTTCATATAAGCTGAGGTTAACATAAGGATAATTGTTAATAATATCGTATTTCTAATGTTATAACTGGGAATTAAGATGTATTAATGGTCGAATATGTTACTGAGCAGACAAGAAACAGAATTTTACTTAGAAGACCTAGAAACACCAATAGGTAAAGCGATTAATTTAACACTTGCCTCTTTGGTGCTAATATCATCAGGAATTTTTGTGGCAGAAACATATAATATTCCTGACTATATGCGGTTTCAATTAAATGTAGCTGATACTGCGATCGTCATGATCTTCGCTGTGGAATATTTACTCCGCCTGTGGAGTGCGGAAAATAAGATTAAGTATATTTTTAGCTTTTATTCGATTATTGACTTAATGGCGATTCTGCCATTTTTTCTAGGTATGGTGGATATTAGCTTTATCCGCCTATTACGATGGTTTCGGATTTTACGATTAATTAGATTTATCGATAGAAAGTTTTTATTCGCTAGTATCAGCAGTGAAGATGGGATGATTTTTGCGCGAATATTATTTACATTATTTGCAATTGTTTTTATTTACTCTGGCTTAATTTATCAAGTTGAGCATCCGGTTAATCCTGAAAATTACGGTACATTTTTGGATGCATTCTACTTCTCTGTTGTCACAATGACAACTGTAGGATTTGGTGATGTTATTCCAATTTCGGAATTAGGACGCTTGCTAACAGTATTGATGATTTTTACCGGAATTGCACTCATTCCTTGGCAAGTAGGGGATTTGATTAAGCGAGTGGTGAAAACTGCTAATCAGGTAGAAATAGTTTGTTCAGGTTGTGGTTTAGCTTTCCATGATGTAAATGCTGGGTTTTGTCAGAGGTGCGGGACTAAGTTAGCTAGTCGCAGGATTGATTAGACATCTGGTTAAATTAAATATGTATGCGTTATCCACAATCTTTGTAGAGATGTAGCATTGCTACGTCTCTACATTCTTTTTCATTCCTATAGGATATCTCTTTTGAGGAAAACCCAGGTTCAATAACAATTTCAGTTAGTGCTGTTGAAGTAGAATAAATTATACGATTCAAACAAATATGGCGATCGCAGCTTAATTCTCACACCTTTTTTAGGATGACGTGTACTAAGGCGATAACACACTCGACACCCATACCATCTTCTAATTTTGAAAATAGCTTCCAAGAATTTTTAGCTCACTTTGCTAAGGGAGTAGTTAATTGCTAAGGGAGTAGTTAAATAAAAGTAATTTTAGAAAATAATGTGACAGAACCTGAGCTTCGGTTTTGCTCGGCTCAACTAGCATATATAAAATTTTAAAAGTAATTTCAGACAATATTAGGCGCTGATGGGTTGTTGTTCAGATTCAATTAACTGATTATTAGGTACATCAAATCTAATAGTAGTAGCTGCCCAGTCTTTGAAATCGGGTGCTAGCCAAACTAGCTTACGCAGAATTTCATCATTGACCCACAATACCAAGGGAAACTGAAACTGTTTCCGAAACTCATCTCGCATGATATTGGTACTAATAATCAGTTGGTTAATTGCCGCTACAGATTCTAAGCCCCTTATCATCAAAGCTTCGGGTTGAGTAGTACCAATTTCACTTATAATAGCTGTGTATAATTTGTCAACCGTAGGTGAGAGCAATATTTCGTGGATATCTGCTGATGAAAATTCTGTTAATAAATTCAGCACTTGCTGCTGCCTTTGAACAGAGTTACAACACGCCAATAAGAGTGAAAACTCTCCACCAGAAACCATCATCGCCCTTGCCAGCCTCTTAGTGGCTGCTGTGCTGCTAACTGTGCCGTTTTCTGAATTAGTTAAGCTGATCATTAAAAACACCCTTCTTTTGATTTTCAAACATACTCAGTGATTCTACCCTATTAATTTTTATTCAAAAGTGTTAATTGGGTAACTTTGATGACTTTTCTCTGTAATATTAAGCATTATATAATGAACAAGCAGATTGGTGCATTATCTCATATTCACAATTTAGGGATGATGTAAAGATAATATCAATCCAATGTCAGTAATACGGGACAAGCGAAGAATTAACAATTTAATTATCACTGGATTTTCATAGATTTTTGCATCTGCTAGCACGTAAGTATTTTTTTCTTAAAATACGGTAAAAAAGATACTCCGTAAAAGTCTAGCAGTAAATGTTAGGAAGTGGCAAAACTTATAGTAGTTTTCAAATGCACCCCTACTTAAACATTAGGTTTTCCATATCACCCTTCTTTTGTGGTCGCACTATAACTTTGCTTCACGCTAACACCAGTTACCTAGAGCAGTAAACCCCCTACAGCTATAGTTCACCGCGTCATCGGTCTTCTCAACAAGCCATTTGGGGACGGATATTGAGTGTAGAGTAGTAAAATAGTCTCAGCGCAAGATGCAGAAATCTTGTTGTATTAAAGCTAACTCATTCGTTTGATAGACCTGTAGATTGAAGATGTCGCTCCGTTAGTGGAGGACAGGGAATATTTAGCTTTCTAAGATCGGTTCAGAACATCTGAACTATAACAACAAGTTTGGAATTTGCTCCATTGTTTGAGGTTCATAGTCAATAACAAACTTATGTAAATATTTATTTAATTTTTTTGGAAACTAATTAGGAATATCACCATGCTATTTAAAGATCGGAGGTTTGCAGGTCAAGTTTTGGCTAAGGAGTTAACTGCTTATGCTAACGATCCAGATGTTTTGGTATTAGGGCTACCAAGGGGTGGTATACCCGTTGCCTTTGAAGTTGCCAAAACGTTAAATGCTCCCTTAGATGTTTTAGTGGTACGTAAATTGGGTGTGCCCGATCAAGAAGAACTAGCGATGGGAGCGATCGCTTCTGGTGGTGTGCGGATAGTCAATAAATATATTATCAGCCTGGAAAAGATACCTGATGAAGTAATTGCCAGAGTGGCGGCGCAAGAAGAACGGGAGTTAGAGCGGCGGGAACGGCTTTATCGGGGAAATCGCCCCTTAAGAAATTTACAAGGACGTACAGTCATCTTAGTAGATGATGGTTTAGCCACGGGTGCAACCATGTGGGCTGCTGTTGTAACTGTGCGAAAACAGCAACCTGCTCAGATTGTGATTGCTGTACCTGTGGCTGCACCTGAAACTTGCCAAGAGTTAGAAACTGAGGTAGACGAAATCGTTTGCATCTCTACACCCAGCCCTTTCCAGAGCGTTGGTCTTTGGTACGAAAGCTTTCCTCAAACGACGGATGAAGAAGTCCGTGACTTACTCGCCAAAGCAGCAAAGAACGGTGAAGTAATACCTCTTGGTATGTAGATAAAGATTAAGTTTATGAGATGACCAACTGAAGTTTTAACGGGACAGAACTCAAACGGCGTGATGTTGCTCAGACAAAAACGTTGATCCTGTTACAAACTAGTTGATATGGTTAAGTAATGCTGAGTTCATCTGAAACAGCACCCTATGTTTCACGATCCATACTCAATAATCCGCAGAAATCAATATGTCTGAGATTCAAAACAAAGTGGTAATCATCACTGGAGCTAGCAGTGGGTTAGGTGAGGCAACTGCGAAGCTACTAGCTGCTAGTGGAGCCAAACTAATGCTGGCTGCCAGACGCGAAGATCGTCTCAAAGAATTGGTTGCAGCGATCGCTAAATCAGGAGGGACTGCAACCTATCAAGTAACCGATGTAGCAGATCGCGCCCAGGTGGAAGCCTTAGCGAAAAAAACTTTGAGTACTTATGGCAAAATTGACGTGCTAATCAATAATGCCGGGTTGATGCCGCTTTCTCCCCTCGACCAAGTAAAGGTGGAGGAGTGGGATCGGATGATCGATATCAACATCAAAGGCGTTCTCTATGGGATTGCTGCCGTCTTACCGATTATGCGTCAGCAAAAGTCTGGTCACGTCATTAACCTATCGTCCGTGGCTGGACATAAGGTGTTTGCGGGATCAGCTGTCTACTGTGCCACCAAGTACGCAGTGCGGGCGATTTCTGAAGGGCTGCGGCTAGAGTCAAATGGTGAAATCCGTTCGACTAATATCTCACCAGGAGCCGTTGCCACCGAACTGACCACCACGATTACCGATAAAGACACAGCAGCAGGAATTAACCAACTTTATGAGATCGCCATTGATGCAGATGCCATTGCCCGTGCGATCGCATACGCCATTGAGCAACCTGATGATGTTGATGTGAATGAAATCATCATCCGTCCGACACGTCAAGAACTTTAAATTTAGGCTTACAACTTAAAAAAACTAAGTCAGCTAATCTAAAAAGAAACTCTAAATTTAAAGGATTTGATTTCAGAAAGCGATCGCCAAACCTAGCGCGTCTGTGCGGTAACAATTTCTAACGGCGGCAATAATCTTGGGATTTATATACTCTGTTTGCCAGCAGCATTCAAATAAGGCAAGCAAGGGGAGCAGGGGGAGAAGAGAAGCAGGGGAAGAGAAATTGCTTAATAATAACTCTCTTTCCTCCCCTGCCTCCCCTGCACCCCTGCCTCCTCTACTTATCCGAACCGTATTGACCGTTATGCTGGCAAGATTTTCCCCTTCCTACTGATGTGGCTAGGTTTTAGAATTTTGATGGACAGCGAATCCTATCGTCTTTTTCTACCGAACACTTGAAATTTAATTAGCTAATGTTAGCCGTACCATCGCTGAGTGCATAGCGGTCAAACGCCGAACGATCTGCTCGATCTCCAAATCTAATATGCTGTAATCAATGACTGCCTGACGAATCGGTGTATGTCCTTGATTGACGGCTAGTTCTTCTATCCTGGCTGTACGCAGTGCTTGCAGGTATGGCTGGATTTTTAGCAGTGTTTCTTCCAAGTCAGGTAAGGGCGGTGGGGGAATTTCCTGCTGTACTGAATCAGCTAACTGCTCTAAGAGTAGCGAAATTTGGCAGACAAAGGTTTCTAATTCCGGGAGTGGTACTGTTCCTCGGAAATGTTCGAGATGTACTGCCAAAACTGTTACGGCGTTATTAAAACGTCCCATATACAGCAGCAGCGTCATTACTGGTTCTACTAATTCTTGGTGCATTTTCGGTTCGCGCAGCAATCCTTGGAAGGAGGCTTGGGCATTGCCAATTGCTAGTCCAGTTTGTCGCCGTTGACTGATAATACTAGAGTCACGCTCCTTTGTGCCTTGGTAAACAGCCATCACATCCCGAAAGTATTTGTGACATTCTCGTAGTGCTGTGGCGAGTTGACTAGGTAAACGATCGCGTTCCCAGTTTGGCCATAAAAAGTAATGACTCGCAAAAGCCAGTCCCGCCCCAATTAATGTATTCAACACCCGAAAGCCAGCAAGTTGCCAACTAATAGGATGACCAATATCGATAATCAGTAAGACAAATATTGAGAAGAAAATCACTGAATACCCATAGTTGAAACCGATCAGGGAAACGCCAAAAAATACTGTCAGCAGAATAATGATGTCTAATACAGGCTTACTCGTGATGGTTGCAAGTAAGATAGCAGCTAAGACAGCTCCTAAGATTGTCCCGCCAACTCGCTGGAAAAACCGTTTGAAAGTTGCACCCAAGTTTGGTTTCAGGACTAATATAATTGTCAGTGTTACCCAATAGCCCATTGGTAAATTTGTAACGCTGTATAATATCACGCCTAGAGTTAGACTCGCACCAATGCGGAGAGCATGGCGAAAGATTGCTGAGTCTAAGGTGAGGTTTTCTTTGAGTAAACTTAAGGGCGATCGCTGTTCTTCTTCAAATAAAAGAAGTCTATCTATATCTCGTTGACTCATTTTGCTGCGATCTGCCAGAGATTTAGCTGTCTGAGCCGTGTATTGCAATTGCTCGATCAGCTTTTTGAGCGTCAGCACCAGGTTAGTGAAAGCAACGAGGGTTGTGTAGTCGGTTTCACTCCCAGCAATTGCTTTTCTTTGCAGACTTTCTTGTTCTTTCAGTGCTTCATAGATGCGCTTGAGATTTCCCAAGTCGATGCTAGCAGGCTTGCGAGATATGACTTTCGCTATGGCTTGAAGAATGACTGATATTTGTTCGAGTGCATCGTCTACTAATTGCTGGACTGTATAATATTGCTGTTGTTGGAAGTGAGTTTCTAGTAATTCTGTTAAGGCAACAATTAAACCAAGCAAGCGATCGCCATCCTGAATTAGCAGCAAAAATGGCTCATTTATCCAACTCCGAGACGACTGTCCAATCCGTAATGTACCTAAAGCAGTGCGTGCTGTTTCTAATGCTTTTCTAATTTCGAGAATATTTTCAGTTGTTGCTACTTTACCTACAAATGCCTGAATGTAGTTGGCGATTGCACTGAAACAATCAGCCAAAGCTAGCCGTATTGGATCGTAAGGTCTAAAAGGCCACATTACTAAGGAGAGTAGCATCGCCCATCCACCTGCGGTTAGGCATAGCAGCGATCGCACGAGTGCAACTTCCAAGTTTCCTGGCTGTGCGATCGTGGTAATAAATGATATCCCTACCACCAGACCAACATTGGCACCAGCATTACCGTACAGTGACGCAAAACCGGAAGCAATTCCCCAGAGAAGTGTCAGCACTACAGCTAGTACCGGAACTTGAGCGACTAGAGTACCCACAAATACTGAAACAGTTATTCCCAAAGTAGCCTGTGTCATCGCCTTAGCTTTGATTTGGTAAGGGCCACCAACATTCGCTAAGTTGACAAAGTGAGCCATTAAACCAACCAATAGTCCGCTTTCTCTTTGGTTAATGAGTTGCCCAATTAGCATGGGAACTCCCAACGCGAAAGCAGCTCGTAAGCCGTTGGATATTGCTGGTTTTCCTGGCTCTGATTGGATCAGAAATTTGAGGAAATTACTTTGATTTAACTGCATTGTTTTTGTTAACAAAACAAAATTTTTATCGAAATTATCTTAATTTTTTGATATATTAAAATTTATTCTAATTGATGGTGGGCAATTAAGAGCTTTTACAAAAAGTGAATCTTCAGATACATATTTTGTCACTTTATAAGTCATTTTTAATTATTTGTTAACAGATATGAGTTTTATCGTGAATAACGGCATGATTGCTGTGATTGTCTGATAAAAAGCATTATTATGCTGCAAATATCTGTAATTAAAAATTGACTATTATCAAGACATATAAATAACCTTAGTTGCTGATTGTAAAAATGTAAATAAATATTTACAATAAAATAAAAAAAGTAAAATAATGTCAACGAATTTGATAGAAAAAAATATTAAATCTGTCCAAAAGTAGAGATAATTTTTAAAAGACGAAAACAATAAAAACCATTTACTTGGATAAGGTTTGATGTCGAAAAACTGTTCCAACTTCAGGGGAGAATTCAGCAAGTGAAGGCTCCGGTGTTATAAACCTGAAGAGTAAATAAAAGGGACTGGGCATGGAAAAGAGGCATCGGGGCGGGGTGCAGCGGGCAAATGGGAAAACTCTTCTCCCTTGCTCCTTGCCCCCTGCTCCCTTGCTTTTTCCCCAGTTCCCGATACATAGAGAAAAAGTTAAGCGCGAGGACATAGATTTAGTATGGCTAATAGCAGTGCAATCACCCCAGCACGACACTTGAGTGAAAAGTTACCTTTGCCGCTCAAGCGTTTGGCAGATTTGGCTTATAACTATTGGTGGAGTTGGAGTGGCGATCGCATCTCCTTATTCCAAACAATTGATCCCCAAGAATGGGAACGCTGTGGGCATAATCCAGTCGCAATTTTAGAGTCGGCAACTTATGAGCGTCTGACGCAATTAGCAGAAGACCCATTTTACTTAAAGCAGATATCCGCCCTAGCGCGTGAGTTTGACCAATACATCAATCAGCAAGATACTTGGGTCAGTCGAGTTGCACCGCAAGTATCTGCATTGCGCCCCATTGCTTACTTTTGCGCCGAATTTGGCATCCATGAATCTCTACCCATCTACTCTGGCGGGTTGGGAATTCTCGCCGGGGATCACCTGAAATCATCATCAGATTTAGGTGTGCCATTGGTTGGTGTTGGCTTGTTGTATCGCCAAGGTTATTTTCGGCAACGCTTGAACCGCCAAGGTTGGCAAGAAGATTATTATATTGATAATCCCTTTGAACAAATGCCCCTGGAGTTAATCAAAAATGAGCAAGGGGAATCGGTCACTATCGAGTTACAAGTTCGCCAACGAGTTGTGAAAGTGCAAATCTGGCGAGTGCAAGTTGGGCGAGTCACATTATATTTATTAGATAGCGATCGCCACGATAACGATCCCATTGACCGCTGGCTAACAGGACATCTATACGGCGGTAATTTGGAAACCCGCATCGCCCAAGAAGTCGTTTTAGGAATTGGTGGCGTTCGCGCCCTACACGCCTTGGGAATTGAACCTTCTGTCTATCACCTCAACGAAGGACACGCTGCATTCTGCACCTTGGAAATTGCCCGCTTAGAAATTGAACGGACTGGTAAATCTTTCTATGACATTGAAGCTAAGGTGCGGAACAGTTGTGTATTTACCACCCATACCCCCGTTCCCGCCGGTCATGATGTCTTCTCTCCCGATTTAATAGATTCCTTCTTTGCCAGCTATTGGCCGCAATTGCGACTTTCCCGCGAACAATTTTTGGCGCTGGGTGCAAGGCGATTGGGCGATCCTTGGGAACCCTTTGGGATGACCGTTTTAGCATTGCGGATGTCGCGTGCTTGCAATGGCGTGAGTGAATTACACGGTCAAGTTTCTCGTAAAATGTGGACAGTTCTCTATCCGCAGCGATCGAAAGATAAAGTGCCAATTGGTTACATTTATACTATGACCAAGATGCCAAAGGCATTCCTCACCGTTGGGTGCAGATGATGAAAACGTCGATTAAGACAAATGCGCCGTTATTCAACACCGACAGGATGATTGCCGACTACGTTTCACAGGTATATGTCCCAGAGATTTCTAAGAGTGTGGAACCGATTTTAGCTAAAGTACTGCTTTAGATAATTTTTAGTTTCCTGGTTAAATAGAGGGGCGGGTTTTCTGCCCCTTTTCTTGCTCCTAGTATCGCTTGCGATAAGATCGAGAATAAATTCATGCTGTGTTTATGGCAACCCAACTCAGCCAAGCCAAATCACCAACAGAACTGGTAATCTCTTGGGAAGCCTTGCCCAAAGATTTTCAACTAGAGGATGAACCAGTGGAGAATACCGGTCAGCCACTTTTGGCTGGTGCTTTGCGTGAAAGCCTAGAAATCAGTGGATTCATCCAACCTCAGATGTTGATAGCTTCAAACTTTGGTCTTTGTGCGACAGTCAACGAGCAATTTATTGCCAAAGCACCAGACTGGGTTTATGTGCCGTCGGTTAATGAAGTGGTGGGTAATCGCAAAAGTTATACACCCAATTTAGAAGGGGATATTCCGGCGATCGCTATTGAATTTTTATCCGATACTGAGGGTGGAGAATATTCAGTCAAGCGAACTTATCCACCAGGAAAATGGTTTTTCTACGAGCAAATTTTGCAGATTCCCATCTACGTTATTTTTGAACCTTATGGCGGTTTATTAGAATATTATCAACTGGAAAATAAGCGCTATGAGTTAAAGCAACCCGACGAAAATGGTCGTCATTGGATTGATGTAATGGGCTTATTTTTAGCAACTTGGCAAGGAACAAAAGAAGGTCGCACTGGTTATTGGTTGCGCTGGTGGGACCGAGATGGTAATTTGTTACCGTGGGCTGTAGAACAGATTGAACAAGAACGCCAACGTACAGAACAAGAACGCCAGCAAAAAGAACGACTGATTGCTTATTTGCAATCACAGGGTATTGACCCGAATAACTTGCCCCCATTTTAGTAGAGGCAATTGATAAATTGCCCTTACGAGAATCATCCGATTTTGCAAAACCAACTAGTTTGCGATAGCAATCCTGAATCGTTCCTGAAAAATAATATCGCCGACTTATACCAATTCAATTAATAATTGCAACACATCCTTGGCTAAAGACGCGATGAATCGCGTCTCTACAAATGGTCTATTTGTCGCATTCTTTTTTCAAATTGGTATTATTTGATAAATCGGGGATATGGAGGTTGTAGCGGTCATGATTTTTGGCTGATTGATAAGTATGGGTTAATTGTCTGGATTCGTTCACGAAATATATAGCTTTCCAGGCTATTTACCTGATTTTAATCTTTAAGCATCTCCAACAATTGCGCCTCACTTAACTGTGTAATTCCCAAGGAAATTGCTTTTTCTAACTTGGAACCGGCATCTTCTCCTAAAACTAAATAATCTGTTTTTTTACTAACTGAATCAGTTACTTTCCCCCCAGATTTTTGAATCGAAGCCTTCGCTTCATCCCGCTTTAAGGTTGGCAATGTTCCCGTAATTACAAACGTTTTACCTGCAAATTTTTGATTACCATCCCCAACTATTTTTGTTTTCTCTGTGGCAGTTAATTGCAATCCTTCTGCTTGTAAGCGTTTTATCAACCTTTGGTTAGCATCAATCCGAAACCACTGGTATACAGATTGGGCAATTTCAGCACCAATACCATAAATGCCTTCAATATCTGATTGCTTTGCTGCCGCTAACTGGTCTACAGTGAAATATTTATGAGTCAGTAATTGGGCATTCACACTGCCAACGTGACGGATGCCTAAACCATACAATACCCTTGACCAAGGTTGATTTTTTGATTGAGCGATCGCATCCACTAACTTCTCTGCCGACTTTTTCCCCATCCTTTCCAATGCAGATAACTTCTCTGCTGTCAACTCATATAAATCGGCAACGGAATGCACCAAACCTTTATCAACGAGTTGATATACCAGTTTTTCGCCCATACCTTTAATATCCAAGGCATCACGACTTACCCAATGTTCAATGGAACCTTTGAGAATCGCCGCACAGGAAGCATTGACGCACCGAGTCACCGCCTCACCGGATTCTCGCACCACCAATTGGCCGCAGACTGGGCAATGGGTAGGCATAACGAAGGGTTCGGTGTCAGCGGGACGGAGTTCTTTGATGACCCTCAGCACTTCTGGTATGATTTCTCCAGCTTTGCGGACGATGACAGTATCGCCAATGCGGATGTCTAATTGAGTAATGCGATCGCTATTATGTAAAGTGGCGCGGGAAACTGTTGTTCCCGCCAGTTGCACCGGGCGCATCTCGGCTAACGGTGTTAACGCCCCCGTTCGTCCTACATTTACAGCAATATTTTCTACACGGGTAGGTGCTTCTTCGGCTGGATACTTTAAGGCGATCGCCCAACGGGGAAATTTCTGCGTAAACCCTAGCTGTTCCTGAAGTTTAAAAGAACTCAGCTTCACGACTACCCCATCCGTCATGTAGGGTAAATTCAGCCGTTCCGTATCCCAGTATTCATAATATTTTGCCACTTCTGCGATCGAAGCACAGAGTTTGTGGTTAGGGTTAACTCGAAAACCCATCTTTTCCAACAACTCCAACGCTTCCCATTGGCTATTAGCAATACTAGTGTCATCTCTACCAGGAATATGTAAGGTGTAGCCAAAGAAATCCAACCGCCGTTTAGCGACAATGCGGGAGTCTAGTTGCCTGAGTGTACCAGCTGCGGCATTGCGGGGATTGGCAAATAATTGCTCACTAGCTTTTTGCCTTTCCTCGTTGATTTGTTTAAATACTTCCAACGGCAAAAATGCCTCACCTCGTACTTCTACTCTTTCTAGAATTTCTAACCCTTCAAAATTCAAACGTAAGGGAATTGAGCGAATTGTCCGTACATTTTGGGTGATATCTTCACCCGTCACCCCATCACCCCTAGTTGTGCCTCTAACTAGAAGGCCATCTTGGTAAGTAAGAGCCAAAGCAGAACCATCAATTTTCAGTTCAGTGACATATTCCACTGCATCTATTTTCGGTACTTGTCGCCGCCAACGCTGATCCCATGCTTGCAACTCATCAATATTGAATGCATTTTCCAGACTGTACAAGGGGATATTGTGCCGCACCGAGGTAAATTGTGTTGCTGGCCTCTCACCTACACGCTGAGTCGGACTATCTGGTGCTGTCAATTCTGGATATTGAGTTTCCAGTTGTTGCAATTCTCGATATAACTGGTCATAGACTGCATCCTCCATGATTGGAGCATCTAGGACGTAATAAGCGAAACTTGCTTGTTGCAATAACTGGCGCAATTCTTCTGTGCGCTTTACTTCCGGCTTAATCTGTGTCATGAGAATTATTATAAAATATCTAGGATTAGGGCTAACAAATCATACATTTGTACTATACAAAATTTTGGCTTTTGAGCCATATATAAAGCTAAATAAGTTTTACCAAATCCCCCGCTATCTAATACTTGGATAGGGCGATCGCACGGCAAACTTCAGTAGTGCGCTTCCCCTGAGTACTAAGTATAATTCCACTGGTAAAAAATGTAGAGCGATCGCGAGTCAATAAATGGCTATATAAAACGTTTCCCCAACATCTTGCAAAAGTTACTTTTGCAAGATGTCTAATGAGTGCTGAGTGGGGAATCTCACTTTTTTACTCAGAACGGGCTAAACCTTAGCTATCCGCTCACGGAACTGTTTTGCCCCATACCCAAGCCATTAAAACTTGCTTCTTGCATCAAGCTATGAGATATTATATTTAAATAACAGTAAATCTATCGTATTACCGTATTTTAAAATTAGGGACTTCCAAAGAATAAATTATTCCAAGAAAAACAAGAAATATGTTTTCTCA
>NZ_JABXKN010000031.1:0-4815 GCF_017115065.1 Nostoc sp. JL23 | reverse complement strand
ACGCTGCCCGTTGAGCATGTGGATGAATCTGTACCTGAGGAAAGTGACGGAAGATAAAACCTAAATTGTTTTCTCCAAACTCCAACTTCAATTGCTGCCCGGCAACTTTAATCAATCGATAGACGTTGGCACTTTGAAAACATTCATAATCTCCATACATGACGAATACTACAGCAGCATTCAGTACACCTTGAATATGATCCTGGGTTGAAGGCAGAACGAATAAAGAACGATTATCACGGTCGTAGATCATGTTTCGGTTTGTATTAAGCAATACTTTTGCCTTACAACCCAACTGCGCTAACATTGCTATGGATTCAATATAGACAATTGACCCTCTCTTGTCGTCCACTCTGAGTTGACATTTTTGTACAATCCAGTGACGGATGAACCCGTCCAGCTTGTAGTGGAAGGTTGTCTCCAACTTTAGTTGGAATTTGGATACCAACTTTAGTACAGCTTACAAACTGACAATCCCACGCTTAACAGCAGTAATCACGGCTTGTGTGCGATCGCTCACGCCCAATTTGCTCAAAATCCGATTTACATGAGATTTGACGGTACTTTCACCAATAATCAAAACAGTCCCAATTTCTTGATTACCCATTCCTTGTGCCATCAAACGCAGCACTTCCAACTCTCGTTCACTGAGTTCTGGATTGCTCATTCGCTGCAATAATTTTGCGCCCACTTCTGGCGGAATGTATTTCTGACCATTATGAATGGCGCGAATCGCATTCAAAAGCTCGCCAGGTTTAGCATCCTTAAGCAGATAGCCTTGAGCGCCCGCCTGTAAACCGCGATAGATATCTTCATCGCCATCGTAGGTCGTGAGTACCGCGATTCGAGCCTGCTTAAATTCAGCACAAATCGCCATAATGGCTTTAACACCTCCCATTTTGGGCATTCGTAAATCCATTAGTGTGACATCAGGTTGGTATTCTCGAAACGCGGCGATCGCCTGCTGCCCATCTTCAGCTTGAGCGATCACTGTCATTTCTGGATCGCGGTTAATGATGGTTGCTAGACCCTTTCTGACTATGGCATGGTCATCAACAATTAGCAGTTTAATCTTAGTGGATTGGCTCATTGTAATTCTCACTCTCGATTGATAGTGACAATAATTTCTGTTCCTTGACCCGGTTGGCTTTGAATTGTTAGTTGTGCGCCAATGCGCTCTGCTCGTTCGCTCATTCCTAATAAGCCGAACCCACCGCTCAAAGGAATGCTACCCACTCCAAAGCCACTGCCATCGTCTTTAATCTGTAAGATAAACTGTGTTTCGTTGTACACTAACTCAACCCGAATTTCGCCAGCACTTGCGTATTTAATCGCATTGGTTAATGCTTCCTGCCCAATTCTAAGTAAGTTATTCTCCACTTCGGTTGGTAAGGAATAGGCTGTACCCTGAGTTTGGCAAATCAGGGCTGTGTCGGTCGTTGATCGCATTTGAGCCACTATACGATGCAGGGCACTCTCTAAATTACCTTCTTCTAGTAGCTGCGGACGGAGTGCTGATACGGATCGCCGTGCCCCTGTTAGCCCAGCGCGTGCTAGTTCCTCAATCATTTCCAGATGTACTTGGGTTGCTTCCGGGTCATCCGCCAGCACTTGTGTTGCTGCTCCAACCTGAAGTAAAATACCCGTGAAGGATTGAGCCAGTGTATCATGAATTTCTCGCGCCATCCGGTTGCGTTCTTCCAGAATAGAAGCTTGCTGGGCGCGTTTGCGTTCGCGCAGTGCAGCGTTTCGCTGTTCGCTAATGTCAAGAATTATTCCTAGCATCCGCACAGGCTGTCCAGCTGTGTCATAAATTCCTCGACCTCGACCTACCAGCCAATGAATACTGCCATCTGGATGAATGACTCGATATTCAGCTTCAAAATCAGTATGAGTTGCTAGAGCTGTTGTAACAGCTTGCTCAACCCGATAAATGTCTTCTGGATAAACGCGATCGCGCCATGCCTGATAGCTGCTCTTAACCTCACCGGGAACTAACCCCAGCAATCGAGCATAATTGTCGTTCCAATCTATTTTGTTCTCCGTGATATTCCAGTTGCAACTACCGATGTGCGTGAAGTCCATCGTCAGCCTGCGTTGCTCTTCACTTTGTCGCAAGGCATTCTCCACTCGTTGGCGCTCTTCAATCTCCTGGGAAAGGAGCAAAGTCCGCTCAGTAATTTGCTGTTCTAACGTTTGGTTGTAGTCGGCTAGAAGTTTCTCTGCTTGTTTGCGCTCAGTGATATCTTGAAAGGCTACAATCGCATAAGCTACCATGCCCTGTTCGTCAAAGACTGGAGTGCCCCATACCTCAATGGGAATGGTGGCGCTATTTTGGCGAATTTCTACGTCATCAACGGTGGTGCATTCGCCGCTCAACGCCCGGATAACTGGCATTTTTTCAGTGGGATAGATTTGATCCGTTCCCGTCACATAAAATTGATAAGCCTCTGAGATTTGCTCCGCCGGCACAGCAGGATCAATCCCTTTACCCATGAGTTGAATGCCACGTTGATTGGCGTAATAAGGGCAACCCTCTGCATTGACGATGCCAATGCCCACCGGAACTGCTTCTAGAAATTGAGTCATCCTGCTTTCGCTTGCCCGAAGCTTTGCATAGAGTGTGGCATTTTCGATCGCGATCGCTGCCTGGGTTGATAGTAGATGCAGCACTTCTGATCGTGCGGGTGTAAAGACTCCAGTTGCTAATCGATTTTCTAAATACAACACACCAACGAGCTTACTTTGATTCAGCAGCGGCAAACAGAGCAGTGACTGAGTTTGGTTGCGTTGGATGTATGACTCATGGATGAAATTACCTTCACGAGTTGCATCATTGAGAATAACCGATTCATGAGTTCGGATTACATACTGAATAATAGATTCAGGTAAGTGATTTGCAATTGGAATTACTTGTAGTACTTGCGTCACACAGACATCCTCACCATCATTCAGTTCACAGGCAGCTTCAATTACCCATCCCCCTGAGTTTTCCAAAAGTAGACAACCAGTTTGTGCTCCAGCATTTTCAATTAAAATCTGCATGAGAGAGCTGAGCAATCGCTCCAATTCAATTTCACTCGAAATTGCTTGAGCTGCTTTCATCACTGTCGCTAAATCGAGAGCAGTATGTAAGGTATTTGAGATGGTTTCACCAGTCATGGGGCGAACTGGTGTAGAAACTTTGGATGATTGAGAAAATAGCTGTGGATAGCGAGTTTCTAAATCTTTGACTTTAGCAGTTGCTCCCCACCGTTCATAGCAATAGTGAGCTTCCTTCATGTAGATCTGGGCAAACTTTTCTCTACCACGAGCTAAGTAATGTTTGGCGGCTAATTCATAAGCTAATGCTTCTTCTTGAAGATATCCATTTTCTCTCGCTCCTTGAATTGCTTGTTCATAGAATTCCTCTGCTTCAAACCACTGACTTAGAACTCGTGCAATCTCTGCTTGCACCAGATGATATTTATGCAAACAATTCATTGGCGCATACTGTGCCCATTGCTTCATTTTCTCCTGACTAACCGTAACTTTTTTGAGGAGTTCCTCCTGCACTTGAGTGCCGCTTTCAGAGTATATGGCGAGTCTTGCCAGCGCATCATATAGATAGTAAAAAGGACCAACAGGTGTGCCTGTTATTCGGATTAAATAACGTTCTGCTATGGTTGAGTTTTTAACTGCCTGAGCATACTCAGAAAATAGGTAGCACAGGAAAAGTTTATGGAAATAGACATCAAAGGTTGCCGTTCCATCATTTGTTACTTCATGTTGTGGCAATCCATTTTCTTCATTGTAGAATTCGCCAACTAGGCGAGTTAGGCTGACCGAAAAGCCCATCAAATTTGCGATCGCCTGCTGATATATTTGGTTCCAGGTTAGCGCCGTTTTCTGTTTGATTTGACGAATCGCTTCATTGTATTTCGTCATCTCGCGCTCAACTTCTACGAGTTCCTTTCCAACTGCGTAGAATTGGAAGCAATAACAATGAGCGCAATAAGCAGCAAACTCTAAATCTCCAACTTCTAAACCTCTTTGTTAGGCTTCTAGCAAGGGCTGGGTTGTGTTTCTAATATGCTCTTTCCAATGAATAATAAAGTTATTCACAATGAGTAATGTTCTAGCTCTGAGAGAATGAACATTAAGGTGTGACAATAGATTTAGCGCAAGTTGTCCAAACTCGTACCCAATCTCAATGTTCCCACTCGTTCCACAAAGAATTAATCCGTAAAAAGCATAGGCAAAGGGAGATACAACAGCATTACCAGATTGAATTGATAAGTTTACTTGTTTAGACACAAGCAGAAGCATCAAATCAGGAGCCGCAACATAGGCAGCGATCGTGATGCTTGATAAGATTCGCATCGCCGCCAACTTGTCCGGTTCGGTCATTTCCGGCAAATGTAGCAAGTCCTCGATTGGCTTCTCGCCAATGAGTGATGTAATTGTGTCTAGCTCAAGCTGAATGTCTGACTGAGTTGGCGTTTCAGGAAAACTGATTCCCAGTTGCTGCAAAACTTGCAATCCAGTATTTATTGCTTCTAATGGCTGGTTCTGCGCGATGTCAGTTTGAATTTTGACTTCGTAAACTTTCACAATGTCGAGAACCGTTTTGGCTGCTTGCAGAACAACCACTGCCCAGGATTCTACCTGCTCAAACTCGCCACACAAATACGCGACTTCTGTTGTTTCTAAATATAAATCTAATGTCAAGTCATAGTTAGTTTGCCAACTGGAGTCTGCTAACCATGCTCTACCTCTGACTAAATATTTTTTCGCCATATTGTAGGCGATCGCAGCTTTTGCTTTCTGTCCTGC
>NZ_JABXKN010000105.1:0-42174 GCF_017115065.1 Nostoc sp. JL23 | reverse complement strand
GAGCTTTGTCGATAAACCTCTGAGCTTTGTCGATGAACCTTCGAGCTTTGTCGATGAACCTTCGAGCTTTATCGATGAACCTTCGAGCTTTGTCGATAAACCTCTGAGCTTTGTCGTTCATATGTAGCATCATCTTCACGATTAACAATCTGCCAAGCATCCTATTCCCAACACTGGAAATAAGGCAAAGGAGTTTTTATAAGTGGAGATAGAAAATTTTTGACAAGTATAGCAGCGTAAATAATTAAAGGTTTATAGTGATGATTTTAGTCCTCTTTGCGAAACGCTACACGAACAAATTAGGGCTGGAACACTTACCATAAAATAATCTTCAGATTTTTTATATTACTTAATATAGTTTGATTTATTCTCGCTGACTTAGTTAGTTTATCTAGGAACATTTGCAATTAAACCCGTAAAGCTGCATTTATTGCAACAATAAGCAACTGACAAATTTACTAAGGGACTTCCAAGAAATAAATTATCCAAATAAACGAACCACAGAGACGCAGAGAACACAGAGAGAAAAGAAATAAAGAGGATTTTTGTGTCAGTTTTGGGATATTTTTTTATTTGGAAGTCCCTAAGCGACTGCAAGTAAGGTTGGGACTAAGTTCGGACGTTCCTAATATTTACTACTTACTTAATATAAGTAAACAGCATTGAAGTAGCTGTTAGAAAACATGGTAATAAATTTATTAGTGACACTTATGGAATTGGAACAAAACCATGATTGATGAACAAGAAATAGAAAAATTGTGGCAAGCTTTCAAAGTATTAGACGTAGACGGCAACGGAGCAATCTCAACCGAGGAACTAGGGGAGGTAATGCGATCGCTAGGGCAAAATCCCACGGAAGCGGGGCTGCGTGACTTGATTAAGGAGATTGACGTTGACTTGTCAGGCACTATCGATTTTGAAGAATTTAAAACGCTGATGATTGCGAAAGTAGGCGATCGCCAAAGTCGCCTGAAGTTAGCCTTCAGTGCCTTTGATGAAGACGGTAGCGGTGAAATTACTGCCGTTGAACTGCGGACAGTGATGACTCAGTTTGGGCTGACAGACGCTGAATTGAAAGAAATGTTGCAGGAAGTAGATCATGATGGCGATGGCTCAATTGACTTTGAGGAATTCTGTCAGCTAGTACCGGAGGAGTCAGAAAGGAAAACTGGCTATCAAGACTCACCGATTTCCCTTAACAGTTCGCTCAAGACGGTTGCTACTTCCAATGAGGCCGCAGCAGCCAGCACCCAGGCGACGCCAGAAACAACGACTCCAGAGTTGGCACAGTTAAGAGAACAGTTAGCACAACAACCAAACTCACCGAATCAGAAAAAAAGCGGTACGTCCCCTTTGCAAATGCAGATTGGTTTGTTTCGTTTGATTCAAGGAGCAGCCTACCGCAGTTTCCGTGAGAGTTTCTCCGCAAATCACGAAACTCATTTGCGGGTGAAAAACTTGCCATACAAAATTACTGATTTTGTGGAGTTTGTTAAACAAGCGATCGCACTTTACAAAGCATTAGGTATAGTATCCGAAGATTGCTACCCCGTCCTGGATGCAGTGGTTGAATCAATTGCCGCTGAATATAACCGATTGCAGGAGCGGATCAAAAACTGGCAAACAGTGGCAAAGACACCAGAAATGTTGGCAGAACAGCAAGCGATTTTAGAGGCGCGGAGTAAATTTGCCAATGTCAAAGAAAAGTTTGCTGCCGGAGTCGAGTTTGCAATTACGATCAAAAAGAAAAGTCTCAGTTTGGGTGATATCGTAGAAGGTGTGTTGGCCATTAACGAACTCAATCGTCTGCGGGGAATCGAACTGAATGAAGAAATGGCTCCACCACCAACTAAATCTGCGGGAAATCCAAAGGACTATTTGCACAAGTGGAACCGCGTCATTCTCGGACAGGCAACTGAGGAAATAGATGGTGCAATCATGCCAGTAGCATACTGGTATGAAGATTTCATGCCGAAGTTGTTGGCGGCATTTAGTGTTTCTACCACAGCAGATATCCAAAACAACACCGTACCCAACGAGGCGGCTTTGGATGAATGGTATCAGTGTACAAAAAACTCAGGAGAATTTAACCGCTACGGGGCGGATGTTGCCGAAAATTTTCCCCGTTGCACTCCCAAACAGAAATTGATACTTAAACAAGCATGGCGGTTAACGCATCACTACCTGAATGGAGTGCAGAAACGCCGCGAACGCCTAGAATTTGGACGAGAATCAGGAGCGCTATCGCAGTATGTAGCATTCATTGATGTCTATCTAGATCGAACTGAAGTGAAGGATTCCCAAATGCGGGTCAGTTTCCCCTACTACATTGGCCCGGCAGTGTGGCGCTTCTTCCATACCACGGCTGAGATTGTGTCTACCAAGACACTCGAACAGCAAAAAGCCGCAGTCGCAATCTTCAAAGATTTCTTCCAACTGTTTGCCACAATGTATCCCTGTCCCTACTGCCGACACCACCTGAATATGTACGTTGTCCAAAATAAGGAAGTGGATATGTATCCTGTAGAATACCTGGTGCTTGGGCGCGACCCCAACCTGACTGACTTTGAGGTATCATTAGAGGCAAAATTATCCACCGTGGTAGATGGTTCTTCCCTGCGGTTATTCTTCTGGAAACTGCATAACACCGTTTCCTCCTCCATTGCGCGATCGGAAGAATGGTATCACAAGGATGAGAAAGCGTTCTACACCACCCGTTTTTGGCCCAGCCTTGACTCTGAATTAGCAAGAGCCAATGCACTCAAATACACCAGCATAGAAACTGCTCGCATCTACAACATCTATGGAATTCTCAAGCCATTGGCACGGCTGACAGGGGTAAAAACAGAATTGCCAAAGCTGCTAGAGAAAAGCGATGCAAACAATCTCAAGGAAGCGTGTATAGTTGCACAGAACCACATCAAAGATTTAGAAGAAGCTGTCATTATCGGGCAGTTTCTCCAAGAGACATACTACTTTGAACCTAGCCTTGTGGATAAACCCCCACTCTTCACCCCTGAAGAAGAAGAGTTTGCCCGAACTGGTATGTTTACAGAAACGATTTAAATACTTAGGAATGCTTTAATTCCCCTCCTTCAACGTTTCGTAGACAGGGGAATTATAGCGCGACCATTAAACACCCGTTTGCTTGACCTACAGCGTGCCAAATGCTTGCGGCTAACCTGCATTTCTCACAAGCTTGAGGGGAACAACTTACGGTTCGGTTAACAAAGATTATCTGTTGAGGCAAGCAGGGGGAGCAGGGAGAGAAGAGAAGCAGGGGAAGAGAAATTGCAATAACTACTTTTATCCTCCCCTGCTTATCCGAACCGTATTGCCCTGCCCCCCTGCCCCCTGCTGCCTATTTGTATCAACTTTCAAGCGAAATGGTAGCGGTGCGTTGAGCCAGTGCTGAGTCAAAATACCAGCCCCCAGTCATTCTTTCATCCAAGGCTTTTGAAACTTATTTTATAGAGACTGCCTCCTGCCTTTCTTGGGAGATGTTTAATGAGAATCGCCTTTGGTAGCTTGAAATATCGATGATATAAAGGAGACAATAAAAATAGTAAAAGTAAAAACTTGCCCCGAAAAGGCAATTTCAATGCTTTGAAAAGTTACAGCAGAGTTGGGATCTCACGCTGTATGTACCTTTAAATATCCTCTAAAATGACTGTTTAGAAGCGTCAAGGTCTAGTTTATAGAGGATTTTTTCTAAAAGATAACCACCGATGTAGCCTGTAACCGACACATGACCAATCGAGAGGAATTAATGAAGAACGAGTCAACGTTAGCAAGCAACGCCGACGTAAATTTCCTTATCGGTGGAGGTGAAATGGGTGCTAGGATGCGAGAACAGGATTGGTCAAAAACGTCCCTTGGCCCAACACAGCATTGGCCACAGAGTTTGAAGACTGCCGTGCGAATTATGCTAACTTCCCGTCAACCTATGTTTGTTTGGTGGGGCGAGGAACTGATTAATCTTTACAATGACGCTTACAAAACAATTATTGGCGGCAAACATCCAGAAGCACTTGGGCAGCCAGCTTCATACGTGTGGCGGGAAATTTGGGATCAGGTTGGACCTCGCGCCGAATCAGCGATGCTGAAAAATGAGGGTACTTACGACGAAGCTCTGCTGCTAATTATGGAGCGCAACGGCTATCCAGAAGAAACCTATTATACTTTTTCATATAGCCCGGTTCCTAATGACCAAGGCGACACAGGTGGGATCATCTGCGCTAATACAGAGGACACGCAGCGGATTATTAGTGAGCGTCAGTTGGCACTTTTGCGCGAACTAGCGGCGAGGACGGCAGACGCGCGGACATTCGATGAAGCCTGTACGTTGAGTGTGAGTTGTCTGGAGAGCAACCCTTACGATCTCCCTTTTGCAATGATTTATTTGGTCGATCCCGATAAGCAGCAAGTTTTTCTGGCTGGAACGTGCCGTATTGGCCAAAACCACGTAGCAGTTCCCGAAACAGTGGCTCTCGATGCTGATGGCGTTTGGCCCTTTGCAGAAGTGATTGGAACACATCAAGCCAAACTGATTTCCGGTTTGGAAATGTCTTTTAGTAGTCTACCTTGTGGTGTTTGGCTGCGATCGCCCCATCAAGCGATCGCAGTACCTATTGCCGCATCCGGTCAAACTGGAAAAGCTGGTATATTAATCGCTGGTTTGAACCCCTTCAGGCTATTCGATGACAATTATAAAGGATTCATTGATTTAGTTGCGGCTCAAATTGCAGCCAGTATCGCTAATGCCCAAGCTTACGAGGAAGAACGCAAACGTGCTGAAGCCTTGGCAGAAATTGATCGCGCGAAAACCGTCTTTTTCAGCAACGTCAGCCACGAGTTCCGTACCCCACTTACTCTAATGTTAGGGCCATTAGAGGACACCTTAACCACTTGTGCTACTCTGCTTCCAGCCAAAGAACGAGAGCAGCTAGAAATGGTGCAACGCAACGGACTTCGGCTGCTGAAACTGGTCAACAGCTTGTTAGACTTTTCACGCATTGAAGCCGGAAGGGTTCAAGCTTCTTATGAAGCCACTAACCTTGCCACCTTCACCGCAGAACTAGCTAGTGTATTTCGTTCCGCTGTAGAACGAGCAGGGATGCAGTTATCAGTTAATTGTCCTTCCTTGCCAGCACCAGTGTATGTAGATCGGGAGATGTGGGAAAAAATTGTTCTTAACCTGCTCTCGAATGCCTTCAAGTTCACGATGGTTGGAGAAATTGCGGTCAGTTTGCAGTGGTCAAATGACCATATTGAGTTTGCAGTCAAAGACACAGGAATCGGTATCCCACCCGCAGAAATCCCCTACCTTTTTGAACGATTCCACCGCGTCAAAGGGGCGCAAGGACGAACTTTTGAAGGATCAGGGATTGGATTGTCACTGGTGCAAGAATTGGTGCAAATGCATGGTGGAACAGTTCATGTTACCAGTCTTCTCGGAGCAGGCAGTTGCTTTACTGTGTCAATTCCAACAGGATATGCTCATTTGCCTCCAGACCGGATTAGTGCCCCGCGAACTTTAGCTTCAACCGCATTAGGTGCAAGACCTTATCTAGAAGAAGCCCTGCGGTGGCTACCGGAAGACGCAGGGGAGCAGGGGAGCAGGGGAGAAGGGGAGAAGGAAGTATTTTTCCCTCTGCCTCTGTGCCCCTCTGCTCCCTCTGCTCGGATTCTCTTGGCTGACGACAACGCAGATATGCGCGATTATGTCAATCGGCTATTAAGTCAGCAATATGAAGTGGAAGCAGTGCCAAACGGTTTAACTGCTTTGGAGTCTGCTCGTGGACGTGTCCCAGATTTGGTACTGACAGATGTGATGATGCCTGGATTAGATGGCTTTGGACTGCTGCAAGCATTACGAGCCGATCCGCAAACGCAAAAAGTTCCAATCATCCTGTTGTCGGCACGGGCGGGGGAAGAGGCACGGGTGGAAGGGTTAGAAGCAGGAGCCGATGATTATCTGATTAAACCTTTCTCTGCCCGGGAATTGTTGGCACGGGTAGAGGCAGCCTTAAAAATGGCTCGTCTCCGCCAAGAGGCAATGGAACGCGAGCAAGGGTTGCGAATTGAAGCTGAGGTCGCCAAAGCACACCTAGAGACTGTCATAGCTGGCATCCAAGACCAGTTCTTTGTGTTGGATCGAGAGTGGCGTTATACCTTTGTCAATGAACAGGTAGCAGAAGTTGTTGGCATCCCCAAGGAAGAGTTGCTAGGTAAGATAATTTGGGAGGTGTTTCCCGATATGGTTAAAAGCGAGTTTGATACCGAGGTGCATCGGGCGAAGGCACAAAACACCGTTGTTCAGTTTGAATACTTTTATGCGCCTTGGCAGCGCTGGTTTGAGAACCGCGTCTACCCTTTTGCAGAAGGGGTAAGCATTTTTGTTACAGAAATTAGCGATCGCAAACAGGCAGAAAAAGCACTTCGTGAAAGCGAAGAAAAGTTCCGCAACATGGCTGATAATGCCCCCTTCATGGTTTGGGTGACAGATACCAATAGCTACTGTACTTACCTCAGTCAAAGCTGGTACGATTTTACAGGCCAGAACGAGGAAATGGGTCTGGGATTTGGCTGGTTAAATGCTGTGCATCCAGAGGATTACAATGATGCTAGTAATGCTTTCCTGGAAGCTACCAGTAGCTGCTCGGCTTTCCGTATGGAGTACCGCTTGCGGCGCCAAGACGGTGAATATCGCTCTTGCATTGATGCCGCTAATCCGTGGTTTGGGGTGGACGGTCAGTTTAAAGGTTATATCGGCTCAGTGATTGACATTACCGAACGCAAAGTCGCAGAAGCCGAACGCGATCGCCTCCTAGAACTTGAGCAAGCTGCCAGAACTGAAGCCGAAAGAGCCAACCGGATTAAAGATGAGTTTCTGGCAGTACTTTCCCATGAATTGCGATCGCCTCTCAATCCGATTCTTGGTTGGGCGAGACTTTTGCAGACTCGTGAGTTTGACGCAGTAGCTCTGAAGAAAGCGATCGCAACTATCGAGCGGAATGCTCAATTACAAGCTCAATTAATTGAAGATTTGCTCGATGTCTCTCGGATCTTACAAGGCAAGCTCAACCTGAAGATGTTACCTGTCAATCTAGTACTTGTGATTGAGGGGGGATTAGAAACAGTCCGTTTGGCAGCAGAAGCTAAAAATATTCAAATTCAGACGATGCTGGATGCTTCTTTCGGGCAAGTTTTGGGTGATTCTAGTCGTTTACAACAAGTTATTTGGAATCTCTTATCGAATGCCGTTAAATTCACTCCTGAAGGAGGAAAAATTGATATTCAACTAGAGTGCGTTGACGCTCAAGCTGAGATTACCGTCAGCGACACAGGTAAGGGAATCAGCCCTGAGTTTCTACCTTATGTGTTTGAATATTTTCGTCAGGCTGATGGCACGACAACCCGAAAATTTGGTGGATTGGGGTTAGGGTTAGCAATTGTGCGTCATTTGATCGAATTACATGGCGGCACGATTCAGGCAGAAAGTTTAGGTGAAGGGCAAGGAGCTATTTTTCGAGTTAGGCTACCACTAATTAAAAAAGATTTAACCCCAAAACAAGACATAAATATTGCTGCATTAAATTCTTCTCCTCCGACTGAAATTCTTGCAGGCATCCAAATCTTAGTTGTAGATGATGACGATGATACCCGTGACTTCCACACATTTGTGCTAGAGCAAGCTGGAGCAATGGTGACAGCAGTGACATCAGCAAAAGAAGCATTACAAGTTTTGGCAGAGTCAGAACCAGATATGCTGCTCAGTGATATTGGGATGCCAGAGATAGATGGCTATATGCTGATGCGCCAAATTAAAGCATTGCAGGCAAACCAAGCCAAACAAATTCCGGCGATCGCTTTAACTGCTTATGCCGGAGAAATCAATCAGCAACAAGCACTTGAATCAGGGTTTCAAAAGCATCTGTCAAAACCTGTCGAACCAGATGAGTTAATCAAGGCAATTGCAACTCTAATTGGTAGAAGTGGGAATATTTGAGTATTCAGTTGCGGTGCATAAACTGCGTCAATATCTCTACAGGAGGAATTGATAAATTTACTCGTTGAAGAAATACCAAGATTAGATATTTTTCCCGGAAAAATTTGCCCTCATCCCCCAATACTGTTCGGTTAAGGCAATAAACGCGATGAATCGCCGTCTTTGTGATGATATCGCATCTTTGTGAGCTAAAATTTTCATCAAAAAACCTTAACCAAACCTATTGTCCCAAAAATTTATTAACTTTTATCAAATATTTTGTTGCTTATTGAGGTAGATTCATTCTTCAAAAAGATATATTTACTCTAAATTAATCTAGCTAACATCTGTTCATAATCTGGCTAATTATGCCTTTTTTTGCTAATTATATTATTAATACAACTCCTCCTTATTGTTGCTTGATTGCACAAAACACATTGGCAATTATTTGGGCTTTTAGTATAAATTTTGGTATGTGTTACTGAGTCACTTACTTATCTAAATTATTCAGCTTACTTAACTCATCAAATCTTCATGTATTTGAAGTGTGTTTTATCTTTTACAGTAAAAATAGTGGGAATAATAAAATAAATTGGATTAAGCAAATTATTTAGCTATGAGCCAAATATGTCCTATCTCCAAAACCTGTGCTTGTCGCAATGTTGCACGCTGCCGGAGTAAGGAAGCAGGTAGGCTCTTTCTCTGGTTCCCCGTTCCACATACCCTGATAAAAGTCACCTCCTACCTACAGCAGTTTGACCTTAAGTATGAACTGATGCACGAGCGACCAGGTTTGAGTTTGGAGTGTAGACCCGGACAGTCTCTAGAAATTGCCCGTAATCTGGCAAAACTACTTGCACCAAGAGAATTAAAAGAGACGCAAGTCCTTTTCATTCAAGGCACTATCCAACCTCAACTCCATGATTTTAGTGACATAGCCTCATTACAACGCTTCATTAAGTTGAACCAATCCGACTGGCTGATTGAAATGCTGACAACAGAACGATTTACCAGTTACTTTCAACCAATTGTCTCAATTAACGATACATCGCAAATTTTTGGATATGAATCGCTCTTGCGAGGGGTGGATGAAGAAGGTAATTTAGTTCTACCGACACCAATTCTGGAGTTAGCAACCGAAGCCGGACTTATACCACAACTCGACCAAGTTGCTCGTCTGAGCGCCATCACTCAATTCAGCCGCTATCAAGTGAATGGGCACATCTTTATTAATTTTGCACCAACGTCACTTTATGACCCAGTTTTTTGCCTACGCAGTACGGTAGAGGCAATTGATACTGCCGGAATTTCCCACGAGCGGGTTGTTTTTGAAGTCGTGGAGTCAGACAATCCTCAAGATTTAGCCCACCTCAAGGCAGTGCTGCAATACTACCGGAATGCTGGATTTTTAGTCGCTCTTGACGATCTTGGTTCTGGCTATTCCAGCCTAAACTTGCTGCATCAGTTACGTCCAGACTTTATCAAGCTGGATATGGAGTTAATTCGAAATGTACATCAAGACCTTTACAAAGCTTCGATTACCGAGAAACTGCTAGAGATTACTCAAAAGTTAAACATTCAGACCGTTGCTGAAGGAATTGAGTGCATTGAGGAACTGAACTGGCTACGAGAACGAGGCGCAAATCTTGCCCAAGGCTATTTGATTGGTAAACCCAGTGCAGTGCCTGTCACTACAACCCCTTACTTTGATCCGATCACGTTAACTGTAGCATCGGCACATTCTGGGCAGGTTGAACATGTTCAACACCAAAGCGAGTCTGAGCGAATTGTCGCAGATGTCACGCAGCGCATTCGCCAATCCTTGGAGTTAGACGAGATTTTGCAAACCACAGCAACGGAAGTGCAACAGCTGTTTGAGGTAGACCGAGTACTGATTTACCAGTTTGAGCCAGACTGGAGTGGGTTAGTCGCTGTAGAATCCTTAGCAGAAGGGTGTATATCCATTCTGGGATTTCACGTCATGGATACCTGCTTTCAATCCACGCGTGCAGCTTACTATCAACAAGGTAACACCAGAGCGATTGAAGACATTGAAACTGCGGGCCTATCACCTTGTCATATTGACCTCCTGAGAAGTCTGCAAATCCGGGCAAATCTTGTCGTACCAATTTTGCAGCAAGAGCGTTTGTGGGGATTATTGATTGCTCACCAATGCTGTCAGCCCAGACAATGGCAGCAATCGGAGATTAACTTGTTTAACCAGTTAGCAGGTCAAGCTGCGATCGCTATTCAGCAATCAGAACTTTACCACCAATTACAACAAGCAAACCAGGAATTACAGCGCCTTGCCTGTTCCGATGGTCTAACCCAAGTGGCAAATCGACGCTGCTTTGATGACACATTGAACACGCAGTGGCAATGGTTGGCACGAGAGCAAAGTTCGCTATCTTTGATTTTGTGTGATGTCGATTACTTTAAGTTTTACAACGATACGCATGGACATCTGGCAGGAGATGATGCACTTAGACAGGTTGCGAAGGCAATCTCTCAGGCAGTTAAACACCCCGCTGATTTAGTTGCTCGTTATGGCGGAGAAGAGTTTGCAGTTATTTTACCGAATACTGATATTGAAGGGGCGATCGCAGTTGCAAGAGATATTCAGATCAATGTTAGTGCATTACAAATGCCTCATCCCCATTCTCAGGTCAGTGAATTCATTACCCTAAGTCTTGGTGTGGCAACTATCACTCCTCATAGCCAATTATCTCCTGCAATCTTAATTGCTGCTGCTGACCAAGGACTCTACCAAGCAAAAGCACAAGGAAGAAATTGTGTGGTGCAGATGGATTGTGAGAATGCTGATGCTAAATAAGCTAATGCGCTTGTAAGTTGCATAGTTCAAATCGCTATAAAGATTTAAAGGCGCGAATATAACGCTTCTCGAATGGAAGCAATACATTTTGACCTCACTTCCATTCCTCTTTCCTAAAAGGAGAGAGGCTTTGATGCTCCTCCCCAACGCTAGCTCTTAAGGGACTGGGGGTTAGGTCTGTATTTCACGCAATTGAGAACCGCTATATACGTGGGCGAAAAAACCCATTAACCCACTATCTACGCGCAATTATTGCAGTGCAAACCAGAGAAACGCTCTCATGCCAACTTCACTTTTGTCACGCTTACTAGCTTTCGTTGGAAGGATCATCATTCCCCCTGACAGTACCAGTAAATCTTTTTCAATGCTAGCCGTTGCTGAAATGACTTTTCAGGAATCCCAATGGGACAAGAACCTTTTCTCGATTGGATAGATTCAGGGGTAATCATCTATCAGCATCGCTTAAGTAAAGCGGCATCAATAATTAAAGGTTTATAGTGAGATCAAATGAGGGATTCAGCCCTCACTACAAACTAATCTCAAGATTTTTTACATTACTTAATTTACTTCGATTTATTCTCACTTACTTAGAGTAGGTGAAGGTAAAACGAAAAGTGAATATATGAATAGAATGTTAATGACTTGACAAGTTGTGGTTATATGAAATAATAATCATCTATGTATAGAAATACCTTGATGCTCTCAATATATTTTCATATACAACTGTTAAAATCATTCAGTTTTATGTTCATGTATGAATGTATTAATTATTTTGGCTGAAGTCAGCTTAATAATCTTTGTTTTTTTATTACTGAACTGGGTTTTAAGCAAATTATTCCAGCTATTTACTAAAACCTTTATACCTAAAAGCGATAATAGAAGTATCAAAACCCTCCGCCGAAATATCACTGGGTTATTGTTACTTGCTTGTGTAGTGTCGTGCATTTTGATTGTGGGTGCTAATGGTTATCTAGTTTATCGCGGTGAAAACCTTCAAGAATACACACTCTTGTTGATTGAGGGCATCCCATCAGGATTTTGGGTGACACTAGGAATTGGCATAGCTAAGAGTATTGGCACTTTGATTTTAGCGGCGATCGCCCTGAAATTTCTAAAATATTGGCTGAAGGCAGCCAGCACTCGCGCCAAGAACTTAGAAAAGAATACTGCTGACGATGAAAGTATTGATGCTTTCTTTAACGCTTTTTATAACAGAATTAGTGGTGGAATCTGGCTGTGGGCTATCATCTTGTGTGCCCAGTTTCTCAAATTACCAGCAACAATTTCGGAATATTTGTACATCGCGCTGCGAATCTATCTAATCATTGCCGTCGGGTTACTTATAATCAAAGCAGTCGCTGCGATCGTTGATAGCCTAGATGCTCTCAGCATCAGATACTCCAATCCTGATAACCTGCTGAGATTCTACGACCGCCTCCGACACCTGATACCATTTTTAAAGCGCTGCTTGGAATTTGTGATTTATGTCTGCATGGCAACATTAGTGATTCAGCAGGTGCAGTTAATTGCCAATGTCGCAACTTTTGGCCCGCGAATTATCAAGATAATCGGTATCGTCTTCATTAGTCGCGTATTGTTTGAAGTCGTTTACTTACTTATTGAAGAGGTGCTGTTCAAAGACCAGACTCTAACTGATATTCAAAGAAGTAGACGCCTGACGCTCGTTCCTTTGTTTCGTAGTTTCTTACAATACTTAATTTACTTTGGGGCTACCGTTTTCATTCTCTATGCCCTAAGTATCGATCCAACTCCCATACTTGCGGGTGCTGGTATTGTCGGCATTGCTGTCGGGTTAGGGGCACAAACACTAATTAACGATATTGTCTGTGGCTTCTTTATTCTGTTTGAAAACTACTACTTAGTCGGTGACTATATTGAAGCTGGAAAAGCCGAAGAGAAAGTTGTCGAAGGTATTGTCGAGGCGATTGAACTGCGAACCACTCGTGTCAGACATCCTAATGGTCAATTGCAGATTATTCAAAATGGGAATATTGGCTCAATTACTAATTACTCCAAACAGTATATCTTTGCAGTAGTAGAAGTTGGTGTGCCTTATGATTCCAACTTAGCGCACGTGTACAAAGTCATTGAGGAGGTAGGACAGCAGTTAAAAGCAGACGATCCAGATGTACTCGAAGGCACACAGGTGGATGGAGTCGAAAGTCTGGGAGAGTCTAACTTGTTGCTACGGACATTGACGAAAGTAAAGCCAGGAAAACATCTTCAGATTCAGCGCGTTCTTCGGAAGATTTTTACGAATGCACTGCTGCGGGAAGGAATTGTAATTCCCGTGCGCGCTGAAAGTGGCGAAGGTTAATTTGGCATTTTCTTTTAACAAGAAATAACTCAGGAGTCATTTAATTTAGGATTTTTCCTTCAATCAAAAATCCCAAATTGGCAGAGTAACTTATTTGAAATTGCAATATGAATTATACCCTCATCGCCCAAGCCGTAGAATCTGCATCAAAAGCTTCTGTTGTAGTACCAGCACCTCCAACTTTTCCAACGGGTGGACAAATTACCTCTTTCTTTTATACATTCGGCGCATCTATAGTTGTTGTATTTATACTCTATATATTACTTTTCTATCTACTGCGATCGTTTTTTCGCCGCACAGAAAAAGATATAGCCCTGTTTATCCTTGGGATCTTACAAATCCCTGCGATCGCGCCTAGAAGAACAAGAGTAGCCGCGATTTCTAATCGCCTGGTATATTTGCAAAAGTGAGATGCTCCCGTTACCAGTTCTGAGTAAAGATGTCAGATTCCCTACTCCTTTACTCAGCACTACTATTTAGTCTCTAATCGCCATCAGCCTAACCAATTAATTTCTGCCAGCTAGCAGGCCCGATAATGCCATCGGCATCTAAACCATTTTGCTTTTGAAAGTTCTTAACTCCAACTTCTGTTTGCGAACCGTAGACGCCATCATTCTCAACACCTAAACGGTATTGTAAGTATCTGACAACTGCACCACCGGCATGGTTTGGTCTGATAATTCGTTTTGCCAAAATTAGATTTATGGCATTCCAT
Source organism: Nostoc sp. JL23 (assembly GCF_017115065.1). Taxonomy (NCBI): domain Bacteria; kingdom Bacillati; phylum Cyanobacteriota; class Cyanophyceae; order Nostocales; family Nostocaceae; genus Nostoc; species Nostoc sp. JL23. The sequence goes on along the minus strand of NZ_JABXKN010000105.1, from coordinate 28,298 downwards.
GTAGTTGCGTCAGCAATTCCAGTCGGCTGAACTGCGATAATAGTCTGAAATTTTTCTACGGCAGACTTGGTGTTAGCCCCCGTGAAGCCATCTTCCACTAACGCCTTACCATTTTTATCGGTTATTTTTAGTCTATTTAAGGATTTTTGCAGTCTGAGAATAGTCGCATCTATGTTCTCCTCTTCATCTGGTACAGGGTTAACAGGGGCACTTGGCAGTTTACCAGTTAAGCCTTTAACAATTGCATTAGCCATTGCTTCAGGATTAAAAAGATTCATATCTTTTTGCGAATCGAGGAAGCAACATTCTATCAAGATAGCAGGCATATCTGTATTTTTCAGAACATACAAGTGGGAACCACTCTTAACGCCACGATTAAAAAATCCTAACTTGATGATTTCATCTAATACAGGTTTAGCAATTTTTCTGCCTGTATCGCTAGTCGCATATACTTCTGTGCCGTTAGCTTGGTTGTTAAAAGCATTAAAATGAATCGAGACGTAAATATCTACTTTACTGGAATTAGCTGTAGAACATCTTTTTGAGAGTGAGTCACGGACTGTATTAGCACTACTTGGTCTACATACTACGACTTCATTTCCTAAAGCTCTTAACTTGGCTATAACTCTATTACCTACATCTAAAGTTAAATTATCCTCGAATTTAATACCTCTAGCTCCTGTATCTGGTGGACAATTGTGCCCGCTATCAATTCCGAATTTCATTATTTCATCCTCAACTTACTTGTTTTTACACTAGTTCAAAACTCTTATAATTATATAGACAAAGTTTGGTTAATAGCTTTTTGAAAATACTTATTAGCAATGAATGCATTATTTTCAGCCTTACTACGCTATTAGACGAAATAAGTTTTTCTGCAAACCAGAACAGCAAATTTTATTTGGTAAAATCCACTAATTCAAAGCTATATTTTAACCAAAAACACAACTATTATAAGTTAACAATATCGAGAATAACCAGTAAATTTTTGCAATAAATTGAAATCTAGCAATTGCCCCCATTATTTAGATAATAACGCTTTCTAAAAGTGGGAAGCCATGACAAATGTACTTAGTTAGATGCCCAAATCCCTAAACCGAACGCACCCCCTGATGTGAACCTGGGTTTATAAGGTCGTAAACCCTTGAGAGACTCTACCCTTGGCTTCCTGTTAACCCTGAGCAGCTTAACACATAATGCTTTACAGTATTAATGAATACGCGATCGCTTCTAATGTCTTTGCAGAACGTCAAGATAGAGAGTTGTTTTCGCTTATACATCAATGGCGGCATACTGCCACTGAGTTTAACTGAAGATTAGATATTACCGAGTTGCGTACATTCACAAACCTGTCACCACAAGAAATTCGTTCGCTATACGAAGCGCTACAGGAATCGAAAGTGTTCAATGATGCACTTAATTTGACTCAACACATCACAACTTTTTTGAAATCAAAATATCCCAAAGGCAGTGGTGATAATGAAGTTCTAACTCCTTCAAGGAACCACTGACCGGAATCTGTAGGTAGATATTTAACAATCAGCCTGAAAGCACGTTTAAAATTTAAGTAAAGAAATATTTCGTAGCTTACAGGCATGAAACGCATCGTCTTGGTTGCTGGGTTTGAATCATTCAACGCTGACTTGTACAGAAAAGCAGCCTTTTTGGCTAACTCTCGCTGTCCTGAGTTGGATATTCGGGTATTTAGCGATCGCGATCTTACCAATAAACGCACTGAGGTAGAAACAGCACTTGATGGCGCTGATGTGTTTTTTGGTAGCCTACTATTTGATTATGACCAGGTTGTGTGGTTGCGCGATCGCATTGCCCAAATTCCCATCCGTCTAGTCTTTGAGTCAGCCTTAGAATTGATGAGTTTAACCAAGGTGGGTGACTTTGCCATTGGCGACAAGCCCAAAGGAATGCCCAAACCAGTTAAATTCATTCTTGACAAATTTAGCAACGGACGAGAAGAAGACAAACTCGCTGGTTACATCAGCTTCTTAAAAATTGGTCCCAAACTACTGAAATATGTCCCAGTCCAAAAAGTCCAAGACTTACGCAACTGGTTAATTATCTATGGTTACTGGAATGCTGGCGGTTCAGAAAACGTAGCTTCATTATTCTGGACACTAGCAGAAAAATATTTAAATTTAAAAGTCGGCGACATTCCCCCGTTAATTGAAACCCCCAACATCGGATTACTCCACCCCGATTATCAAGGATTTTTTGAATCCCCTCGCGAGTATTTAGAATGGTATAAAACCCATTGTAGAGACGCGATGAATCGCGTCTCCCCAGTTATCGGAATTCTCCTCTACCGTAAACACGTCATCACCAAACAACCCTACATTCCCCAACTAATTCGCAGTTTTGAAAAAGCCGGGTTAACTCCTTTACCCATCTTCATCAACGGCGTAGAAGGACATGTGGCGGTACGAGATTTAATGACAACCGACTATGAAATTCAGCAACGACAACTAGGCAATATAGAAACTCCCTCACTATCTAGTGAAGCAGTAAAAATAGATGCGATCGTTTCGACAATTGGCTTTCCTCTGGTGGGTGGCCCAGCTGGTTCAATGGAAGCTGGCCGTCAAATAGAAGTAGCAAAGCGCATCCTCACTGCCAAGAATGTACCTTATATTGTTGCTGCACCATTATTAATTCAAGATATTTCCTCGTGGACGCGCCAAGGTATCGGCGGATTGCAAAGTGTGGTGTTGTATGCGTTACCAGAATTGGATGGGGCTATTGATACCGTTCCCCTTGGTGGTTTGGTGGGCGAAAATATTTATCTGGTTCCCGAACGGGTGGAACGATTAATTGGTAGGGTAAAAACTTGGGTGGCTTTGCGACAAAAACCTGCTTCGGAACGCAAGATTGCAATTATTTTATATGGGTTCCCGCCAGGTTATGGTGCTGTAGGCACAGCTGCATTATTAAATGTACCGTGTAGTTTGCTGAAGTTTCTCCACGCACTGAAAGAACAAGGTTATACCGTCGGAGATTTACCGGAAGATGGGGAAGAATTGATTCGCTGGGTGAAAGAAGCGGATGAAGCTAATTCTCTTGTGGGGCAGTCGTCTCGCCTGCCCCTAGATAATGGCGGGCAAGATGCTCACCCCATAAATACTGTTAGCGCCCGTACCCTAGAAAAATGGTTGGGATATCTGCAAACCTCCCGTATTGAAAAACAATGGAAATCTTTGACGGGAACTGGTATTAAAACTTATGGCGATGAGTTTCAGATTGGTGGTGTGCAATTAGGTAATGTGTGGATAGGTGTACAACCACCTTTGGGGATACAAGGCGACCCGATGCGCTTAATGTTTGAACGGGATTTAACGCCACATCCGCAATATGCGGCTTATTATAAATGGTTGCAAAATGAGTTTCAAGCTGATGCTTTAGTTCACTTTGGAATGCACGGAACGGTGGAATGGTTGCCTGGTTCTCCGTTGGGGAATACGGGTTATTCTTGGTCGGATATTCTGTTAGGAAATTTGCCTAATCTATATATATATGCGGCGAATAATCCTTCTGAATCGATGTTGGCGAAACGTCGCGGTTATGGTGTGTTGATTTCTCATAATGTGCCTCCTTATGGTCGTGCAGGTTTGTATAAGGAATTGGTGGCGTTGCGGGATTTGATTGCGGAGTATCGGGAAGATCCACAAAAGAATTATGTTTTGAAGGAAGGAATTTGTAAAAAAATTGTGGACTCTGGGTTGGATGCAGATTGTCCGTTTGAGGATGCTAAACGGTTGGGGATTGCGTTTACTCCTGAAAATGTGCGGATGTTTAGCGGTCATGCTTTTGATGATTATTTGGTGGAGTTGTATGGATATTTGCAGGTTTTAGAGAATCGGTTGTTTTCTTCGGGGTTGCATACTTTGGGGGAAAAGCCGAGTGAGGAGGAGTTGGGGGCTTATTTGGAGGCTTATTTTGGAGACGAACCGCAGAGGCGCGGAGAACACAGAGAGGAGAGAGAGGAGGAGGAAAGGGTAATAAGGGATTTGTTGATGCAGTCTACGGATGAGTTGACGAATTTGTTGAGGGGGTTGAATGGGGAATATATTCCGCCTGCGCCTGGGGGGGATTTGTTAAGGGATGGGGCTGGGGTTTTGCCGACTGGGAGGAATATTCATGCTTTAGATCCTTATCGGATGCCTTCGCCTGCGGCGTATGAACGGGGGCGGGAAATTGGTAAAAAAATTATTGCCCAGCATTTGGAGGAGTATGGGAAATATCCTGAAACAGTGGCGGTGATGTTATGGGGATTGGATGCGATTAAAACTAAGGGTGAATCTTTGGGGATTTTGTTGGAGTTGGTGGGGGCTGAACCTGTTAAGGAAGGAACTGGTAGGGTTGTTCGTTATGAGTTGAAGCCGTTGGCGGAGGTTGGACATCCCCGGATTGATGTGTTGGGTAATTTGTCTGGGATTTTTCGGGATAGTTTTGTAAATATTATCGAATTGTTGGATGATTTGTTTCAACGGGCGGCTGATGCTGATGAATCGGAAGATCAGAATTTTATTAGAAGACACGCTTTAGCTTTAAAAGCCCAAGGTGTAGAAAATGCATCGGCGAGATTGTTTTCTAATCCAGCGGGTGATTTTGGTTCTTTGGTGAATGATAGGGTGGTTGATGGTAACTGGGAATCTGGTGAGGAGTTAGGCAATACTTGGCAAAGCCGCAATGTATTCAGCTACGGGAGAGAAGATAAAGGTCAAGCTAGACCGGAAGTTTTGAATACGTTGTTAAAAACTAGCGATCGCATTGTTCAAGAAATCGATTCGGTAGAATATGGTTTAACTGATATTCAAGAATATTATGCCAATACGGGCGGTTTGAAAAAGGCAGCAGAAAAACAAGGCGGTAAGAAGGTTACAACCAGTTTTGTGGAAAGTTTCTCGAAGGATACTACACCGCGCAATTTAGATGATTTGTTGCGAATGGAGTATCGCACTAAGTTGGTAAATCCCAAATGGGCGCAAGCGATGGCGAATCAAGGTTCTGGTGGTGCTTTTGAAATTTCCCAACGGATGACGGCGTTAATTGGTTGGGGTGGTACTGCTGATTTTACTGATGATTGGGTATACGATCAAGCGGCTGATACTTATGCGTTAGATGCAGAGATGGCGGATAAATTACGCAAGGCAAATCCTGAAGCTTTTCGCAATATTCTAGGGAGAATGTTAGAGGCGCATGGACGGGGTTTCTGGGAAGCTGATAGTGATAAGTTAGATAAATTGCGGCAATTATATGAGTTAACAGATGAGGAATTGGAGGGTGTTAAGTAGGTCGGCGTAAAAATTTTTCGTTGGGATGAGGCCAAAGGAAAGAGGGTTTTTTGCCTCCATCTCCAAGTCGTTGGTACAGCAATGATCGACAGGAGTCTTTATAAGGCGATCGCTGCTTGAATTGGGAAAAATTATTTTAAAATTTAGTTGGGATTTCAATCCTATTCAAATCTTCCCCTGTCCCTAGTTCACAGTGCTATTAACACAAGATCATAAAATTATGCAGCAAGGCGGCATGAACGAAGAGGAAAAAGAATATTTAGACTATGAAGACGACAACCCAGCATTATCTAAAGTCATAGAAAGGAACATTCGCACTATCATCCGCCTTCGGGTCAAGGCTGCAAATAAGCGAAACTTACAAGACCGAATTGCCGATCTTATTACCTCTTTCTCAGGACACATAGTTTTTGTTTACGTACATATAGTCTGGTTTGGTGCTTGGATTGTTTTGAACACTGGAAAAATCGGTGTATATCCTTTCGATCCATTTCCCTACGGATTGTTGACAATGGTGGTATCTCTGGAAGCGATTTTTCTGTCAACATTTGTGTTAATTAGTCAAAATCGCCTCAGTGAAGAAAGTGAGTATCGTGCCAACTTAAATTTACAAATTTCACTAGTGACCGAGCATGAAGTAACACGAGTATTGCAAATGCTTGATGCAATTCAAGATAAAATGGGCATTGAAAATGATGAAGATAGTGAGCTTGCTGACTTAGAAATGGAAACTAAGCCGGAAGATGTGCTAGTTGAAATTGAACGGCTCCAACAGTTGGCGCTTAAAAGAAAAAAATTCAGAAATCGTCACCAAAGAGAATAACAGCGATCGCTTAACCCAGTAATTTTATGCTTTTAACAGCTTGGGGCGCACCACCACTTGCAGATTGAGCCTTTTCCTGACCAAGCCCTCCTGCCTTGCCCGTTGAGAAATTTTAATTTCCCCTATTATCATTAGAATCAGTATGCCTTACTAGTGCAAATCAAATCTGAATATCTGTCACTACTAGGGAAATTCGATAGTTAAATAACTACGTACTCCAAGCTAATCAGATTATCAAAGATTTGTTGCTATAACGAGTACCAGAAAAGCTAGAAGCAGTAAATGAGAGTTAAAATCGACTTTCTGCTTTGAGAAAATCTTTTTTAAATACGAAAACTCAGAAAATTATTTAGAGATTAAGCTATGGCAACCGAACAGTTAACTAGAGACAGCGACAATCTAGATTTAAATCAGCTACTAAGAACGCTGAATGCTGTTAAACAGGGTGACTTTTCTGCTCGGATGCCCATAGACCATACTGGTGTGGCGGGGAAAATAGCTGACACGCTCAATGATATTATTGACCAAAATGAGCGGATGGCGGCCGAACTACAACGGATTGGTAACGTTGTCGGCAAAGAAGGCAAAATTGCCGATCGCGCCTCTCTCGGAGATGTTCGAGGTTCTTGGTCAGATTGTGTTTCTTCTGTCAATACTCTGATTACAGATTTAGTTCAACCAACGGCTGAAACTACTCGTGTAATTCGGTCGGTTGCCAATGGTGACTTATCGCAAACGATCGCTACAGAAATTGATGGCAGACCCCTGCAAGGTGAGTTTCTCCAAACCGCGAATATCGTTAATACGATGGTAGATCGACTCGGTTCTTTTGCATCGGAAGTTACCAGGGTTGCCCGTGAGGTGGGAACTGAAGGGAAGTTAGGCGTTCAAGCCGAAGTGCAAGGTGTGGCTGGCACTTGGAAAGATTTGACTGATAACGTTAACTTGATGGCGGGTAATCTCACCGGACAAGTTCGCAACATTGCCGAAGTTGCCACTGCGATCGCAAATGGTGACTTATCCAAAAAAATCACCGTTAATGTTAAAGGCGAAATTTTGGAACTAAAAAACACCGTCAACACGATGGTGGATCAACTGAATTCTTTTGCATCGGAAGTAACGCGAGTTGCCCGTGAAGTCGGAACTGAAGGTAAATTGGGCGTGCAAGCAGAAGTTAAAGGAGTGGCAGGAACTTGGAAGGATTTGACTGACAACGTTAACTTGATGGCTGGAAATTTAACAGCACAAGTCCGTAACATTGCGGAAGTGACAACGGCGGTAGCTAACGGCGACCTTTCCAAAAAAATTACTGTTGATGTCAAAGGCGAAATTTTAGAGTTGAAAAACACCGTTAACATCATGGTGGATCAACTTAATTCCTTTGCATCGGAAGTAACAAGAGTTGCCCGTGAGGTGGGTGCTGAAGGAAAATTGGGCGGTCAAGCAGAAGTTCGCGGGGTAGCGGGTACATGGAAAGACCTTACCGACAGCGTGAATTTCATGGCGGGAAGCTTGACGGCACAGGTGCGGAACATTGCCGAAGTAACTACTGCGGTTGCAAATGGCGATTTATCCAAAAAAATCACGGTCGATGTGAAAGGCGAAATTTTGGAGTTGAAAAATACCATCAACACAATGGTAGATCAACTCAATTCCTTTGCAAGTGAAGTTACAAGAGTTGCCCGTGAGGTGGGAACTGAAGGGAAGTTGGGCGTACAAGCAGAAGTGCGCGGTGTTGCGGGGACTTGGAAAGATTTAACTGATAACGTTAACTTAATGGCGGGTAATCTCACCGGACAGGTGCGAAATATTGCCGAAGTTGCAACTGCGATCGCAAATGGCGATCTATCGAAAAAAATTACCGTCGATGTTAGAGGTGAAATTCTCGAACTCAAGAATACCATCAATATAATGGTGGATCAACTCAGTTCCTTTGCGAGTGAAGTAACGCGGGTTGCGCGTGAAGTGGGTAGTGAAGGTAAACTGGGTGTGCAAGCAGATGTGCGCGGCGTGGCTGGCACTTGGAAAGATTTAACTGACAGCGTAAACTTCATGGCGGGAAGTTTAACGGCGCAGGTGCGGAATATTGCCGAAGTGACTACGGCGGTTGCAACAGGCGACTTATCCAAGAAAATCACTGTCGATGTCAAAGGTGAAATTCTGGAGTTGAAAAATACCATCAACACAATGGTAGATCAACTCAATTCCTTTGCAAGTGAAGTAACGCGGGTTGCGCGTGAAGTGGGAAGCGAAGGGAAGTTGGGTGTACAAGCAGAAGTACGCGGCGTAGCTGGGACTTGGAAGGATTTAACCGATAGCGTAAACTTCATGGCGGGAAGTTTGACGGCGCAGGTGCGGAATATTGCCGAAGTGACTACGGCGGTTGCAACTGGTGACTTATCCAAGAAAATCACTGTTGATGTCAAAGGTGAAATTCTGGAGTTGAAAAACACCATCAACACGATGGTAGATCAACTCAGTTCCTTTGCAAGTGAAGTGACGCGAGTCGCCCGTGAGGTCGGAACTGAAGGTAAATTGGGTGTACAAGCGGAAGTGAAAGACGTTGCAGGAACTTGGAAAGATTTAACCGACAGTGTGAATTTCATGGCGGGAAGCTTGACGGCACAGGTGCGGAACATTGCCGAAGTGACAACTGCGATCGCAAATGGTGACTTATCCAAAAAAATTACTGTTGCTGTCAAAGGCGAAATTCTCGAACTCAAGAATACCATCAATATAATGGTGGATCAACTCAACTCCTTTGCAAGTGAAGTGACGCGGGTTGCCCGGGAAGTGGGAAGCGAAGGTAAATTAGGTGTACAAGCAGATGTGCGCGGCGTGGCTGGGACTTGGAAAGACTTAACCGACAGCGTGAACTTCATGGCGGGAAGCTTGACGGCACAGGTGCGAAACATTGCCGCCGTCACCACAGCCGTAGCTAATGGCGATTTATCTAAAAAAATCTCCGTTGATGTCAAAGGTGAAATTTTAGAGTTGAAAAACACCGTTAACACGATGGTGGATCAACTTAATTCCTTTGCAAGTGAAGTAACGCGGGTTGCCCGTGAAGTCGGAACTGAAGGTAAGTTGGGTGTACAAGCAGAAGTTAAAGGTGTAGCCGGCACTTGGAAAGATTTAACCGACAGCGTAAACTTCATGGCGGGAAGTTTGACGGCGCAAGTGCGGAACATTGCCGAAGTAACCACTGCCGTAGCTAACGGCGACTTATCCAAGAAAATCACCGTCGATGTGAAAGGTGAAATTCAAGAACTTAAAAACACCATTAATACAATGGTGGATCAGTTAAATTCTTTTGCATCAGAAGTTACCAGGGTTGCCCGTGAGGTGGGAACGGAAGGTAAATTAGGCGTGCAAGCTTACGTCAGAGGAGTTGCAGGAACCTGGAAAGATTTAACGGATAACGTGAACTCAATGGCGGGGAACCTCACCGGACAAGTTCGCAACATCGCCGAAGTTACGAAAGCTGTAGCAAATGGCGACCTTTCCAAGAAAATTACCGTCGATGCCAAAGGTGAAATTTTGGATTTGAAGAATACCACCAACACGATGGTAGATCAACTCAGTTCCTTTGCATCGGAAGTAACGCGGGTGGCGCGGGAAGTGGGAACTGAAGGAAAGTTGGGCGGACAAGCACAAGTCCAAGGTGTCGCAGGTACTTGGAAAGATTTAACAGATAACGTTAACTCGATGGCGGGGAACTTAACGGCACAAGTACGCGGTATTGCCAGAGTTGTAACCGCAGTTGCTAACGGAGACTTGAAACGGAAACTGATGTTAGATGCTAAGGGAGAAATTGAAACCTTGGCAGAGACAATCAACGAGATGATTGATACCCTCGCAACTTTTGCCAATCAGGTAACTACAGTAGCGCGGGAAGTGGGAATCGAAGGGAAGTTAGGCGGACAAGCGAGAGTGCCTGGCGCGGCTGGAACTTGGAAAGATTTGACAGATAACGTGAACGAACTTGCTGCTACACTGACAACTCAGTTGCGAGCGATCGCAGAAGTTGCTACAGCTGTAACTAAAGGTGATTTAACTCGTTCAATTGCCGTCGAAGCGCTAGGGGAAGTAGCGATACTCAAAGACAACATCAACCAAATGATTGCCAATCTGCGGGAGACAACGCAGAAAAACACCGAACAAGATTGGTTGAAAACTAACCTAGCTAAGTTTACCCGAATGCTGCAAGGGCAGCGAGACTTGGAAACCGTATCTAAATTAATTCTCTCAGAACTAGCACCCTTGGTAGGAGCGCAACACGGCGTATTCTTCCTGATGGAGTCTGGGGAAAATACACCGTATTTGAAACTAATTAGTAGCTACGCTTACCGCGAACGCAGACATCTAGCTAACCGCTTCCACTTGGGTGAAGGTTTGGTGGGACAATGCGCCTTAGAAAAAGAGCGAATTCTGCTGACGGATGTACCAAATGATTATGTGAGAATTGCCTCTGGTTTAGGAGAAGCTACGCCACTTAATGCCGTGGTGTTACCTGTACTTTTTGAAGGACAGGTGACAGCAGTCATAGAATTAGCATCCTTCCGCCGCTTTAGCGAAATCCATCTGACATTCTTCGACCAGCTTACCGAAAGTATAGCGATCGTTCTCAACACGATCGCAGCTTCGATGCGAACTGAAGAATTACTCAAGCAGTCGCAATCTTTGGCTGAAGAACTCCAAACCCAGCAAAGCGAACTCCGCGAAACCAACAAGCGCTTAGAACAACAAGCCCAATCACTCAAAACTTCTGAGGATTTACTCAAAGGACAGCAAGAGGAACTGCAACAAACCAACGCCGAATTAGAAGAAAAGGCAGAGTTGTTGGCGATGCAAAAGAAAGAAGTCGAGCGCAAAAATCGGGAAATTGAACAAGCAAGACTTTCTTTAGAAGACAAGGCTGAACAACTCGCCCTTTCCTCAAAATACAAATCAGAATTTCTCGCCAATATGTCCCATGAACTGCGGACACCGCTAAATAGCTTGTTGATTTTGGCGAAATTGTTAACAGATAATATCGATCGCAACCTCACCGCCAAGCAAGTCGAATACAGCCAAACAATTTACTCAGCCGGTACTGATTTGTTGGCGTTAATCAATGACATTCTGGATCTCGCTAAAATTGAATCTGGAACCATGTCCATTGACATGACTCAAATGCCATTGACAGACTTGGGTGAACAGATTGATCGCACCTTCCGCCAAATCGCTCAGAGCAAAGGACTTGGTTTCGCAATTGAATTTACTCCCGAATTGCCAAACAGCATTTATACAGATGTCAAACGTATACAACAGGTGTTGAAAAATCTCCTCTCCAACGCTTTTAAATTTACAGAGCAAGGGGAGGTACGCTTACGGATTGCAGTGGCCAAGCTAGGGTGGAGCAACGACAACGAAACCTTAAATCGTGCCCAGCTTGTGATTGCTTTCTCAGTCAGTGATACAGGCATTGGTATTGCCCCAGAAAAACAGAAAGTGATTTTTGAGGCATTCCAGCAAGCCGATGGCTCTACCAGCCGGAGATACGGCGGTACCGGATTGGGCTTATCAATTAGCCGCGAAATCGCCCGTCTCTTCGGCGGCGAAATAAAACTAATCAGTCAACCCGGTGAAGGTAGCACCTTTACATTCTACTTACCACAATTGAGTGCTGTTAGCGATAGCGGGGCGTTTAGCCCGTCACGAGTGCTGAGTCCTGAGTCTAGATCGACACTCCCCACTCCCTACTCCCCACTCCTCACTCCTCACTCAGCACTCATAACTGACGATCGCACTACTATAGAAAGAGGCGATCGCGTGTTACTAATTGTCGAAGATGACCTTAATTTTGCGCGTATCCTTCTAGATATGGCGCAACAACAAGGATTCAAGGTGATAGCTGCCCAAACCGGTAGTACAGGTTTGATGTTAGCGCAGCAATTCCTCCCTTCAGCCATTTTGCTAGATATCCGGCTGCCAGAAATGGATGGTTGGACGGTATTGGATCGTCTCAAACATGACCCAAATACCCGCCACATTCCCGTACATATCATGACTGTTGAGGAAGGGAGACAGCGCGGTTTACAACTAGGTGCGATCGCATATCTGCAAAAACCTTTAACCAGCGAGACAATATCCGAGGCATTGACCAAAATTAAAGGTTTTGTTGAGCGCCAGGTGAAAAATTTATTGGTAGTGGAAGACGACGACACTCAACGGCTGAGTATTGTTGAGTTGATTGGTAACAGCGATGTTTCGACCACTGCTGTGGCTGACGGTGCAGCTGCTCTAGAAGCTATTCGCACCCAGCATTTTGATTGCCTCGTCCTCGATTTAGGGCTACCCGACATGACCGGGTTTGAACTAATTGAGCAGATAAAGCTTCTACCTCACGGTAAAACTCTACCAATTATTGTCTACACAGGTAGAGAAATTAGCAAAGCTCAAGAAACAGAACTCAGACGAATTGCCGAGACAATCATTATTAAAGATGTGCGATCGCCCGAACGTCTCCTCGATGAAACAGCATTATTTTTACACCGAGTCCAGGCAAATTTACCTGAACCGAAGCGACAAATACTCGAACAACTGCATTCACAAGACTACTTACTCACTGGTAAAACAGCGCTAATTGTAGACGACGATATGCGGAATATCTTCGCTCTTACCAGTATGCTGGAGCGTTATCAAATCCAGGTTTTATATGCTGAAAATGGCAGAGAGGGGATTACGATGTTAGAAAATACACCTGATATTGATGTCGTTTTGATGGACGTAATGATGCCAGAAATGGATGGTTACGAAACAACACGCACGATCCGCCAAAACGAGCAATTTAAGTCTTTGCCGATTATTGCACTGACCGCTAAAGCCATGCAAGGCGATCGCGAGAAGTGTATTGAAGCCGGCGCATCAGATTACATTACTAAACCCGTAGATACCGAACAATTGCTGTCGCTGTTGCGTGTTTGGCTATATCGTTAATGACGCGATCGCTTTCACCAATTCCTCTGGATCTACAGGCTTAGAAATATGCTGTTGAAATCCCACAGCGATCGCTTGCTGATGATCCATCTCACCAGCATAAGCAGTTAAAGCGATCGCGGGAATTGTCCCTCCTTGCTCTGGTTCCAGACTTCTCACCTGTCGCATCAGCATATAGCCATCCATTTCGGGCATCCCGATATCGCTGATAATTAGATTTGGCTGGGATTGACTCAATGCAGTTAAAGCTTCAATGCCTGAAGCGACAACGGTAACACTTGCACCATATTGCTCCAGCATGAAGGGCAAAAATTCTCGCATATCTGCATCATCATCCACCACCAGAATCTCTAAGCCAGACAGGGGCGAAGACTGAGCCGCCACAACTAAGGAGTTAGCTTTTGCATCCTTGATTTTTTTGTTTTCATCCTGTAAGTATGGAAGTCTGACAGTAAAAGTTGCTCCTTGTCCTTCACCCAGACTTTCTGCTTGCACAGTTCCCCCGTGAAGTTCCACGAGATGGCGGACGATCGCTAATCCTAAACCTAAACCGCCAAATTTTCGAGTTGTCGCACCATCTGCTTGACGGAAATAATCAAAGACATAAGGTAAAAATTCAGGTGCAATTCCCTTCCCTGTGTCAGTTACACAAATTTGTACCTGTGAGCTAACTTGCTCTAATTTAATTTTTACCTGTCCACCGATGGGAGTAAATTTAATGGCATTAGAAAGGATATTCCAAATGACTTGTTGTAGTCGATTGGCATCACCTAAAACTTCCCCAACACCAGATTCAAGACTTGTCTGAATCTGGATAGACTTAGCCTCCGCCGATAAACGTACTGTCTCGATGGCAGCTTCAATGACTGAGACTAAATTAATCCGGCCAAAGTTGAGGTTAAGTTTTCCCTGAAGGATGCGGGAAACATCCAGCAAATCTTCAATTAATTGAGTTTGTAACTTGGCATTGCGCTCAATGGTTTCTAGGGCGCGATCGCTTGTTGCTCGATCGAGCTTGCGGGTTCGCATTAGTTTTGCCCAACCCAGAATCGGGTTAAGTGGTGTTCTCAATTCATGAGACAGCACAGCAAGAAATTCATCTTTAATGCGGTTTGCTGATTCAGCAGCGCTTCGTGCCTTTCGTTCGGCTTCGTAGAGATGGGCGCGAGCGATCGCTTGGGCGCATTGTTGAGCAACAGCCAAGATAAAGGCTTGATCTTCTCCACTAAGTTCTTGAAGTTGAATAAATCCTAAAGTTATACCTCCAACTGCCGAACCCTCTACCATCAATGGAATAGAAATCCAGGCATCAATGTCATATTGGGCATAAGCTTCAGCTAGATGAGGGTAACGAGCTATTCTATTTTGTCTTGATTCAGCCCAAGCAGGTTGTCCAGTCCGCACAGCTTCGGCTAAAGGCGAAGGTGAATCAATAGGAAAATACCGCCAAGCGTCTAGCAAATCTTGGTTATAGCCAACCGCACGCACAATTTCTAGTTCAGTTTTGTTTTCATTCAGTAAGGCAACGAGGGCTGAACTGGCTTTTAAGGCAGCCATACTTTGCTCTACAATAACTTCAGAGACTTGGGCTGGTGTCAGCGATTCTGAAAGGGCAGCCGTGATGGATTGGAGACGGGCAATGCGCTCTAAGGCTTGTTCTGCTGTTTTTTGTGCTTGCTGTGCTTCTTGGTAAAGGCGGGCATTATCGATAGCGATCGCAACTCGATGGGCAATCTCTTCCGCTAATGAGAAGTCAGCCGTGCTGTAACGACGTTCTGATTCTGCTGTAAAAAAGGAAATTGCACCAAAAATTCTTTCACGTGCCATCAAGGGCAGCATAATACAGGACTTTAAACCGATTTCACGTATAATCCTTAGATGTTCTGCATCTGGGATGCCTTTTGCTAATAGTGCATCTGAGATTTCAGTTACCATTTCAGGAATTCCTGTACGCAGTACTTTAGGCACACCTCCTGGTTCGTCTAACTTTCTTGGATAATGCTGATGAAGTTCCCAACCGAGTTTAACTTTCTCTGGATCTCGGTGAGCAACTGCTACCCGATTAATTGATTGGTTGTCTTGTAACAGATCAACGCTACACCAATCGGCGAAGTAAGGTACAATCAGATTTGCCACGCTTGCTAGCGTGCTTTCGTAATCAAGGGAAGAGGCGAGTGTTGCACTGACTTGAGCCAAAAATGCTGCACGTTGCTGATCGGCTTCTGCTTCTTGTCGGGCGGTTTGCTCTTGAATTAGTTGGATACGTTCGGCTTCCGATTGTTTGCGCTCTGTAACATCAAGCACAACACCACTCATGTGTGTGGCTTTACCTGCTTCGTTGAAAAAGGCTTTTCCCCGACAGGCTGCGTAGCGGATACTGCCGTCATCTTGAATAATTCGGTATTCTAAATCATGCTCCACACCTTCGTCAATTGCTCGGTTTAATGATTGAGCCAGCAATCCTCGATCATCTGGATGCAGGCGAGCTAAAATTGCTTCGGAAGTGCCAGCAAAGGTTTCAGGTGTCAACCCAAATAGTTGATAAACTTGCTCATCCCAGCCAAAGCGATCGCTGGCAATATCCCAACTCCAAACACCAATTTGAGAAGATTTCAACGCCAGACTGAGTTGTGCTTGGCTGTTTTCTAGACCTTGATAAAGACGAGCGTTTTCTAGAGAGATGGCAATTTGAACTGTCAATATTTCCAGTACATAAAGTTTTTCTTGTGTAAAGGCACTGGAGATCAGATTATTCTCTAAATATAAAATACCAAGTAATTTTGACTGACGAGCGATTGGCAAACAAAGTACAGATTTAGGTTGATTTTGAATTACATATTCGTCTTTAGAAAACAAATTTTGCTCAGTAGCATTCTGCAAAATCACTGTTTCTTGAGTTCGCTGGACATAATTCAGTATTGATTGAGGAATAACCTGGGAAATTTCACCCTCTAATACAAGTCGATAAACATTAAGTTGTTCTGCTTGGGGATTAATCTTAGCTTCTACTTCAATCGCCAGATTTTGCTCGTGTTTCAGCAACAAATAACCGATTTCTGCTCCTGCTTGCTCGATGACAATTTGCATTAATGTCTTCAACAAACGCGAAAAAACAATTTCACTAGATATAGTTTGAGAGGCTTTAACTACTGACAAAAAGTCTAAATGCTCACCTGTAGTAGTAATAAACGTTCCGTTAGAGACAAGCTGTTGTTGCGGCAATAGCTGAGGATAGGATTCTTCGAGGTGCTTAACTTTAGCAGATGCCTGCCAGCGTACATAAGCATTTTTAGCTTCTTGCAAGTAGGTTTTGGCAATTAATTCAAACTTCCGTTCTACATAAAATTTAGCGCATAGCTCATTAGCCAAAGCTTCATATTGCACAAATCCTTGCTCGCGGGCTGAAGCAATTGATTGCTCATACAGACGCATTGCTTCTAATTCTCTACCTTCGATGCAAGCTATTTCGGCAGCTACTAACTGAGACTTATGTAAAAAGTTTTCAGGGCAGTGAGTAGCCCAGTATTGCAATCGCTGTTGATGAGATTCTAGGGTTTGCAAAAACTGTTCTTGCTCTTGAAAAGATACTGTGGGATAAAGAGCCGTTAGAGTTAGTGAGTAATACAAAACATAATCTGTTTCAATTGGTAATGCTAGTGTCGTCACCGGAAAATTTGTTAATTCTAAGGCACAATTCAGCGCCTCTGTATACTGTCGATATGTAAAAAATATGATTAATTTGATAATGTGATAAAAAATAATTCCACTGACAAAACCTGCATCTGTAATAATAGCTAACGCCTGTGATTCATCAAAACTATCACTACTTAGAGTCATATTATGGTGAGTCAATCCCCGCAGATTCATCAGTAGCATTTGCTCTAATCTGATTGTCTGATAGACAGCATCATGTTTAGACTGACGAGCGAATGCAGTGTATTTTTCTAGAGATTTGTATGTTTCTGCAAGTGGAGAGCCTAACTGGATAATTTGCCAAGAGCCTTGATAGCCGTTGTAGTTTGCCATCGTCACATCACCTGCTTCCACACAGCCGATAAATCCCCGCTCTAAAAATGGAATATCGGTAGCAATATGGTTACACCAAACGTTGATATGACTTCCATGAATGTGTAGAACAACTCCTCGAAGTTTCAAGTCATGTAACTTTTCATTTAATTGAATTGTCATCTCAGAAAATGCATAACCTGTAGGAATATCATGGAAGATGGAAACCAATAACATGGCATACATACTATAGGCAAAACAGGAGTCTTCCGTATTCCCAAACTTGAGTGAGTAGTTAACTGCTTTAAGTACGACTAAGGGAAAGAGATCGGGTCTACCGAGATAAGTAGGTGGCCCCAAAGTTGTCAACAGACTAATCAGTGTCTTAATATTTGGATCTTGGATTGCTGGAGCATTAATTAAATCAGAGACTTGTCTATTACCTAGATTGGTCAATACTTGTTTTTTCTCAATTGCGATCGCACCTTCTACTTCCTCATTTGTATCAGAGAATGTCACCCCAAAAAGTTTTAAAGCTTTTAATCCTAATATCAGTGCTTCTTCATATCTACCTGCAACTTGATAGAGTCTGATTTGCAGCATATAAATATTTGATTTCTCTAGATGAGATTTTGCTTTCAGCAATAATAGCTCAAATAATTCTTCCGCTTGTTCTAAATTCCCTGTTAAAAATTCACACTCAGCCAGTTCCCTAAATAAAGTAAATGTTTGGTCATATTGTTCCATCCAGGCATTTTTAGCCAAAAGATTTATGGCAACGCTAAAAAATATTTTCGCAGGAGTGTAAGCTGTGGAAGCTTTTGCCTTTTTGCCAGCGATTAAATTTAATCGTACTAATTCATCTTTTTCTGTTTGTTCAATAATCAGATCCACGGCGAGATTTAGTTGATTGACTAGATCAAAAATTTGCTCATTCACTTGTTCAGCATTTGCATTCTTCAGCAAAAGCTGCCCAATCTTCAGATGAACAGCCGATTTTGATTCATCGGCAATTAAGGCATAAGCCGCTTGTTGAACTCGGTCATGGTAAAAACGATAGTTTTTATCAACACTTTCATCTGACTCGATAGAAATAATTAATCCTCTTAAAATTGCTTCAACAAGTGCATTTGCCGTTTCTTCAATAGATTGTTCGCCAACAAGTGCCAAAACTTCTAAATCAAAGCGATTACCGATGCAGGAGGCTAATTTAAGCACCTGTTGAGTTGCAAGTGGCAGTTTTTGCATCCGCTCAATTATTAGATTGACAATATTATCTGTAATACCTTGGGCTTCAATCTCAGCTATATCCCATCGCCACCCCCCTTTTACCCCCCTCTGTCCCCCCTTACCAAGGGGGGTGGGGGATTGAAGAGGGTCAAAATTCAGCAGATTCTCTTGATGGAGTGTTTTGAGAAATTCATTGACAAAGAAAGGATTACCATCAGTTTTTTGGATAATCAATTGAGCAAGGGATTCTACTTGCTCTGCTGAACTATGTAAGGTATCAGCAATTAACTGATTGACATAAACAAGATTCAAAGGTGTAAGCAGAATTTCAGTCGTCCTTGCTCCATACTGGCGAACCTTCTCTATCATTAAACTAAAGGGATGTACAACATCTACTTCGTTATCTCGATAGGCTAAAATGAAGCAGAGATATTGGATATTAGAGCCAGCAATAATAGTTTGAATTAAATTCAAAGTAGCGGTGTCTGCCCACTGCATATCATCTAAGAAAACAGTGAGTGGATGCTCTTTTTGAGCAAAGACGCTGATAAAGTTTTGAAACACCAAGTTGAAGCGATTTTGAGATTTGGCAGGCCCCAACTCTGGTATAGGAGACTGTTCTCCAACAATTAGTTCAACTTCTGGAATTACATCTGTGATTAGCTTACCATTGTTCCCTAAAGCTGCTTTTATTTCCTGTTTCCAGGTAGAAAGTTTATCTTCCGCTTCAGTTAAAATTTGTCGCGCGAGTGTTTGAAAAGCTTGAACAATTGTGGAATAAGGAATATCTCTTTTATACTGATCAAACTTACCAGAGATAAAAACCCCACGTTGTCTAACAATGGGTTTGTGAATCTCCTTCACAAGAGTTGATTTACCAACGCCAGCATAGCCAGAAACTAACACGATTTCTGGTTTACCTTGATTAATAACTCGCTCAAATGCTTGTAGAAGCTTGGCAATCTCTGGTTCTCGCCCATACAATTTTTGAGGAATTTGAAAGCGTTCTGAGATATCTTGCTCACCCAAAATAAAGGATTGAATTTCTCCGGTTATCTCCAATTGCTTTAAGCATTTTTCCAAATCAAATTGCAAACCTAAAGCGCTCTGATATCTCTGTTCTGCAACCTTCGACAGCAATTTCATGATAATCTCACAGAGCGTTTGGGGAATATCAGAGTTGAGCTTGCTTGTGAATAGTGGGGATTTGGCAATATGACAATGCACCCACTCTAAGGGGTCTTTACCTTGAAATGGTAGCTGACCTGTGAGCATCTCATAAAAGGTGATTCCCAGAGAATACAAATCGCTGCGATGGTCAATTCCTCGATTCATCCGCCCGGTTTGCTCAGGTGATAAATACGGTAAACTGCCTTCAATTTGACTGGAACTGCTAACTATTTGCTGTTGGTATGGAATGAAGGCAGCAATTCCAAAATCGGCAATTTTGACCTGATTAGTTTCGAGGTTAATTAAAATATTTTGCGGCTTAATATCCTTGTGGACAATGTGATGAGTGTGAATTTGTGCAAGTTTACTAGTGATTTCAATCGCAATCTTTAGAAAGGGTACAGGCTGTTGAAATTGGTCTAGCAACTGGTCAAGCGATCGCGCCTGAAAATCCTCCATAATTAAATAAGGGATTCCCTGGTGTATCTCTAAGGCGTAGGCTTTGACTGCTGCTGTGGTATTTAACCTTTGTGCGATCGCATACTCATGTTTGAGTTGTTCAATGTTATTGGGTGTACACTGTTCTGGATGTAGCCCTTTGATAATTACCGGACACCGATCTTTAACCTTAATTCCACGATATATGACTGCTTTTAACAAAGTGACAATCTGAAATCCGGGTAATGCAATCATCATGCCAAACACTCCAGCCGTGCATCTTCAGGGATCATCCGAGCTTAATTGTATTTTAAATACATTTCTTTGGGCAGATGAAATTTAGATGATATTAGGTTTGGATAATTTGGTTATCCTGACTCAAAAACCAAAACTAAGCTACAATTCAAGCAGAGTAAGCATTTCCCGCTCAGAGACTCCCCATGTTTGATAACCTGCAAACCCAAATTTACCAACTAGAACAATTTGCCAACAGCCTCGTTTCTAACCAACTGACACACCTTAGCGTGGTAAGCGTTGGGATCATCTTTGCAGCTGGCTTGCTCACCAGTCTCACACCCTGTATGCTTTCGATGCTGCCAATTACCATTGGTTACATCGGTGGTTATGAAGCTAAAAGTCGCTTGCAAGCAGCTGCCCAATCAACTTGGTTTGCTTTAGGTTTAGCAACTACATTGGCAGGACTAGGAATAATAGCAGGTTTGGTCGGAAAAGTCTACGGTCAAGTGGGAATTGGTTTGCCGATTATCGTCAGCATTATCGCTATTCTCATGGGACTGAACTTATTAGAAGCACTGCCTATACAATTTCCATCCTTGAATGAAACGAATTGGATTTCGCCAGATTTGCCAACAGGATTGCGTTCCTATTTACTGGGACTGACTTTCGGCTTAGTGGCATCCCCTTGTAGCACACCTGTTTTAGCGAGCTTGTTAAGTTGGATTGCTAGTACACAAGACTTAATTTTAGGCGCTGTTTTGCTACTTTCTTACACAGCCGGTTATGTAGCACCGTTGATTTTGGCGGGTACTTTTACAGCTTCAATTAAAAAATTACTGGAATTGCGTCGCTGGTCTGGTTGGATTAACCCAGTTAGTGGGGCACTATTGGTAGGATTCGGTGTATTTTCCTTAATTTCTCGGATTCCCCTTGGCAGTTTTTAATATCAATACATTTGTTAGATTTTACACGTAATGACTTTAGAAGATTCAGCTGCAAAAGAAATAAAATGGTGGGCGATACCTGGGCAGTTCTTACGGCAGGAGCTTTTGCCTGTACTGACTAACTTACGACTAGCGATCGCACTACTGCTATTGATTGCAATCTTTAGCTCCACCGGTACTGTAATTGAGCAAGGTCAGTCACCCGCATTTTACCAAGCCAACTATCCAGAACATCCAGCTTTATTTGGTTTCTTAACTTGGAAGGTAATTCAAGTAGTTGGATTAGACCACGTATATCGTACTTGGTGGTTTCTGGCATTACTCATCTTATTTGGCACTAGCTTAACTGCTTGTTCATTTACCCGTCAGTTACCAGCCTTAAAAGCTGCCCAGCGCTGGAAATATTACGAAGAACCACGGCAATTTCAAAAGTTAGCTTTAAGTGCAGAACTAGATACTGGTTCCCTAAATTCCCTCAGCGAAATATTACAAAAACACCGCTATAAAATTTTTCCAGATCGAGAAAAAGAAAATCTCCTTTACGCCCGCAAAGGAATAGTCGGACGCATCGGCCCAATTATCGTTCATATTGGCATCGTCGGTATTTTGCTAGGGGGAATTTGGGGCGCAATGACTGGGTTTCTGGCTCAGGAAATGGTTGCTAGTGGCGATACATTTCAAGTGACAAATATTGTCGATGCTGGTCCTTTAGCAGCAAAAATTCCGAAAGATTGGTCTGTGCGCGTCAATCGTTTTTGGATTGACTACACACCATCTGGCGGCATCGATCAATTTTATTCAGATATGTCTGTCTTGAATAATCAGGGAAAGGAAATTGACCACAAAAAGATTTTTGTC
The DNA here is from genome assembly GCF_017115065.1 of Nostoc sp. JL23. Taxonomy (NCBI): domain Bacteria; kingdom Bacillati; phylum Cyanobacteriota; class Cyanophyceae; order Nostocales; family Nostocaceae; genus Nostoc; species Nostoc sp. JL23. The sequence continues at coordinate 6,306 of NZ_JABXKN010000105.1, read as the reverse complement.
AACGAGCCTCTGCGCTATCATGGCATAACTTTCTATCAAACTGATTGGGGAATTGCAGGTGTTCGCGTCCAATTTAACAACAGCCCGATTTTTCAGCTACCGATGGCGCAATTGAACACTAACGGTAACGGACGCATTTGGGGAACCTGGGTTCCTACTAAACCGGATTTGAGTGAGGGTGTCTCCCTGTTGGCGAAAGACTTGCAAGGGATGGTATTAATTTATGATGCCACTGGCAAACTTGTTGATACAGTCCGCGCTGGGATGTTCACCGAAGTTAATGGCGTGAAGCTGAAAATTTTGGATGTCATTGGTAGCACCGGCTTACAAATTAAAGCTGATCCAGGCATACCAATTGTTTATACAGGGTTTGGTTTGCTCATGCTGGGTGTGGTGATGAGTTACTTTTCTCATTCACAAATATGGGCATTGCAAAAAGGCGATCGCTTGTATATTGGTGGTAAAACTAATCGCGCCCAAGTTGCTTTTGAACAAGAAGTTTTAGAGATTTTAGATCGGCTGAGTTCCCAGCCAAAAGGTGAAGAGAAAGAGGCAGCGATTGAAGTTTAAACACAGAAGGGCGCATTCGCATTAGCGAAGCGGTAGCGACGTTAGGAGCGTCAGCGTCTCGCAGAGAAGGAAATCGCAGAGGTACGCAGAGGATTACTTTGCGTACCTTTGCGTTAACCTCTGCATCCCTCTGCGTTTTAAAGTTATTTACAATTAATTACGCCCACACACCTACAAATTAGGAAATTACTAGAGGTATTTATTAAACATTGGAACAAAAAATTTCTATGTCTGCCAAGCTTCAATCTCAGGGACGGGTTTGCCTTCTACCTTTAATCGCTATCTTGTTAAGTATTGCTTCTTGCGCTGCCGAGCAAAAAAACATAAAGCGTGTTTCCCTTGTTGGTACTGGGGCAAGTTTTCCCGCACCTTTGTATGAGCGTTGGCTTTCAGATTACAACCAGCAAAATCCCAATATAGAAATTAACTATCAAGCTATAGGAAGCAGTGCTGGAGTGCAACAGCTCATCGACGGTACTGTAGATTTTGCAGCTAGTGATGTGGGAATTACAAGCGAACAAGCAGCCAAGATAAAACGGGGAGTCATTGCTTTGCCAATAACTGCCGGTTCTATTGTGCTGGCTTATAACCTCACACCAGTTGCACAGCAGTCGCCTCAAGTGAATATACCACCTGCTCTCAGGCTACCACGCCAAGTTTACGTAGATATCTTTCTCGGAAAAATTACGAATTGGAATCATCCTAGAATAGCCGCAGCTAATCCAGGTGTAAGTTTACCCGATTTACCGATTCAAGTTGTAAACCGAACAGATGGTAGTGGAACTACAAGCGTGTTCACGCAACACCTAAGCGCCATCAGTCCAGAATGGAAAAGCAAAGTTGGGGCTGGTAAATCTATAGCATGGCGAGTCGGAGTTGGTGGAAAGGGTAACGAAGGTGTTACCGCTCTGATTCAACAGATACCAGGAGCTATTGGCTATGTAGAATACATTTATGCCAAACAAAATAAGCTTCCTGTGGCTGCTTTAGAAAATAAATCTGGTAACTATATTACACCAACACCAAAATCCGTCGCACAAACTTTAGAAGCAGTAAAATTACCAGGTGATAACTTGATTGCTTTTATCACCGATCCTACAGGTGCCCAATCTTATCCCATTGTCACTTACAGCTGGCTTTTAACTTATCAGCAATATCCCAACCGAGTCAAAGCTCAAGCACTGAAAAACTTTGTGAATTGGGCTGTGATTGACGGGCAAAAATCCAGTTTGGAACTTGGATATATTCCTTTATCAAAAAAAGTTGTGCTTCAAGTGCAATCTGCTGTGAAGAAAATTGCTGAATGAAGCCGATTAATCCCATCTGCACTCATCAGGAATGATGTTACTTTTGGTGACGCACTTCAACTACAGTATGTACATTACCGCGAGGCGTGAAATCTGCTTTCACCGTGACTTCCAACGGATCGCAAGCAGCCACAAAATCATCTAAAATTTGATTGGCAGATTCTTCGTGGGAAATGTAGCGATCGCGGTAACTATTAATATAAAGTTTGAGCGCCTTCAATTCTACTACCCGTTCATCAGGCACATAGCTAACATAAATTGTTGCAAAGTCAGGATAACCGGAAAACGGACATTTACAAGTAAATTCCGGCAAAGTAATGTTAATGTCATATCGCCTCCCCACACGCGGATTCGGAAAGGTAATTAGTTTACCTTCGGCAATGTCGCGTTCGCCATATTTCATTTCTTGGCTTGCCTGAGATGCACTTTCAGATAATTTATCGGTTGTCATTTCTTATTTGTCACTTGTCACTTGTCATTTGTCATTTGTCATTTGTCATTAGTTATTCTACTTATCTTTACGTCCTTTTAGTAATGTTGTAGCTTGTTAACTCCTAACTGCTAACTCCTAACTCCTAACTCCCCCTCAATACTCTTCCTTCTCCCAGTCTGGACAATTCTCATCTTCACAACCGTGGGGATGCATAGCACAAACTAACAAATTACCACCATAAACTTGACCGTGGTAATGACTACAACCGATACAGGCAGGATTTTTTTCAGATGTGGGTTCAACTGAATAAGGAAAACCCGGATCTACATCTGCTACAATGTCTTCCAGTTCCCAGTAAGCTTCCAACATTGGTTCAGCCAAATCCTGTAAATACTGATCGACTTCAGTAACAATATTATTATGTACTTGCTCGGTGACTTCTTCCGTTAGCTCAAAAAATGCGTCCACCACTTCACTCATTCCCAGGAAGAAGCGCTCTACTTCATCAGCCACTGTTTCGACGATTTCTACTAAATCTTTTTGCCACTGTTCCATAAACTTGACACCTTTGCAGGCTATAAACAGGACGCTTTGTGTTATCTGGCTTGAAGCATTAGAATACACACTAAGCAATGTATCTTATCAAGTTTTAATCCGAAGTGTCATGTCAAAATGCCACTTATTGGTGATATTACGCTCAAATAATGGTTTTTATTGATCGCGTTGCAATCGTTTTAACTCGTCTTGCAGCTTTAGCACTTCATCGCGCAATTTATCTACATTCTCATCATTTGATGCCTCTTTGACCGTTGGCTCTTCATCTTCCTCTAAAATTTCAATGCGACGAGGTTGAGAAGGGGGCGTTTCTGGTGAGGTTTCACCGGATGGTTGGGCTTGTTGGGCTTGCTTCATCATATCTTCAACGAAGCGGCGAGCTTCTTCTGTGTTCATTTCGCCCTTTGCCACCATTTCATCTGCCAGCTTTTGGACTTGCGATCGCACTTCGGCTAATTTTCCCCCTGCTTTCTCACCTGCGTAAGAAGCTAACCCAACACCGAGGTAAAAAGCTTTTTGAACAATATCTCCAAAACCAGGCATTGTTGCTGACAGCTCCTAAAAATAAGGCGACCCGGAGACTACGCCTACCGCAAGCCTCCCGTGTTGCTGCTACCTTCCGGTTCTGACAAGATTTGGGTGTTGCGATCGCATAGATCCAGGTCTTCAATAAGCATAACATTAAAATTCAGTAAGTGTGTGTTATTCCATAACAATTCGCCATTCATAAAGCTGATAGTTGACGCAGCCGTGTTTCACCAAGGGGTCATCAGCCACAATCGCTTCTGCTTCCTCCTTTGAGGCTGCCTCAAACAGTAACATTCCACCTCTTTGCTCCACCCAATAGCCTGTTCGCGCTTTGTGTCCTTTAGAAATTAATTCCCGAATGTAGGCTTTGTGAGCAGGTACATATTGGTCAAAGGTAGGTTTATCAACTTTCCCCTCTTCAATTTTTACAAACCACGGCATTAGCTTCTTAACTCCAGTTACAACAGACAGTCTGCTTTAGTTATGACTATTTTTGAGTACCATTTGAGTAGCAATATACACGAACTATAGTGATTTACTAATTAATATAGATATATGAGCCGTTTTTTTGTTGCCCTCCTACCACCGCAAGATATTCAAGACTACGCCAACGAGATTAAACAGTACTTTGCTGATCGCTATGCTAGTAGCGGGGCGCTAAAGTCTCCGCCTCATATTACCCTGCAACCGCCCTTTGAATGGGCAGATGCTAACTTGCCACTATTAGAAGCATCCTTGAAGGAGTTTTCCAGTGGACAACAGCCAGTAGCAATTACACTCAAAGGGTTTGATGCCTTTGCACCTTGTGTTGTATACATTAATGTCGTCAGAAGTCAAGAGCTTTTAACTTTGCAAGCTGATTTAATGGCTTATACAGAAAGCAACTTGCAAATTGTTGACAAGGTTTCTAAAACCCGCCCTTTTGCACCCCATTTAACGGTTGCATTTCGAGATTTAACAAAGCAGAATTTTAAAGCTGCTTGGCCAGAATTTAAAAATCGTCAGTTGCATTTTGAGTTTACTGCTGATAAATTAACCTTGCTGCTTCACGACGGGATGCGCTGGAATATTAAACGGGAGTTTGCTTTTTTGTCTGGTAGTAATTGAGCGATGTTTTTGTGATGGACGCTGGCGCTGTTTGATATTGGAACTAATTTTGTTTTGGATTAATTGGTGATTTATATATTCTCTAATCATTAGTGGAACCGAGAAAAGATTAGCATTCTTATCTACTAGAGAGCGCTCTTGCAAAGATTCTAAAGCATCTAGTAATTGTGGTGTAGGTATCTTAGGTGATATTTGCGATCGCAGTTCTGTAATTGAGGCTGGCTGAGGATTACTTGCTAACCACTCAATAATTATATTTTCTGTATCTGACACGCGTTTAAAATTCTCTTTTAAAAGCTGGCTAATCTCGCCAAAAACTAATGTTTTTTGGTTTAAAAACTCCGAAATATTACCGTCAAATAACTTATCAATTTTGTTAAAGGCTATATTTAATGCCAATGGATTACCTGCATAGCTCTCAATGAGTTGATGCAAATCACCAGTTGAACCCCAAAAAGCACCCTTAGTTTTAAAGATTTCTTCTACTTCTGTAATTTGTAAGCCTTTTAGTTGTAATGCCCTAACAGGTAAGTTTTCTCCTATCAGTTGCCTAATTTCTCCTGGCGTTTCCTGACTTGTAAGCACTAAGGAGCTTTGATGAAGGGTTTGTGCCACTCGTCTTATAAGTTCGCTATAACCCTCGTAACCTTGATGATAATATCCAGTATCATATTTACCTGAAGCCTTTTGTAAAATTGTCTCTAGATTATCTAATATCAATAAACAACGAGCCTTTTTTAAATAATGAATCAACTGTGAAATTCTGTCATCTAAAGTTTTTGGTAAATGAGTTTCCTGCCCTTTTGATAAAAGTTTAATTAGATCGGCTAGCATATCTTTAACTGGTGGAGCATTGCGGAGACTGCGCCAAATTACAAACTCAAACTTATTTTGAATTTGCTCTGCTAGCTTTACTGATAAGCTGGTTTTGCCCATCCCATCCATACCTAACAAAGTCACTAGTCGGCAGTGTTCTTCGAGAATCCAGTGTTTTAGTGTTGTTAATTCTGCTGTGCGTCCTAAGAATACAGAGATATCGGGTGCTTCACCCCAATCAGTTAATTTTTGGATTGAATGCTGATTACTGATTACTTCATCAGTCCGAGTTAGCTGATAATCACTTGGTTCAAGTAATAAATTAAAAGCTCTGAAACAGGTGTTTAGAGTTTGTTTGTCAACTCCTATTTGGCAATGAAATACCTTCATCACTGTATCTGGATCTAAGCCAGTGCGATCGCTTAAATCTTCCAAAGTATAACGTTTATCTAAGTTTTCCCAACTTTGTGCCCGACATTTTGCTGTTTGAAGTTTCTCAAATCCTTGAGGTGTAAGAATAACACCCCGTTTGCGCCTGCGTTGTAGTGGATTCATTACTGTCCCTTAAGTTTTATACATATACTCATAAAGTAATAGTCAGTAGTTAGCGCCTGTAATATGCCGCCAAAATATTTACTTCACTTAAGAGGGTGCTACAAAGATGAGATGTGCTTTTCCTGAAATCAGATTTGTTAAATATTATGAACATTAGAAATATGAATGTAGAGACGTAACAGTGTTACGTTTTTACAAGGGTTCTGGATAACGCAGATTTAATTTCACCAGATATCTATTGTGACTGACGATGCATTTTTTGCAGAACTGCTAGAGATGAACCAGAAGTTTTGCTGAAGTTGTCAGGGGATAAAATCCTTACTGGTCAAAGCTTTGGAAAATTGCCGATCAAAAATTTTTAAATTTATTTCTTAAGTTCCTAGGACTTACGCATTGACAGAATAACAAAATAGTGAATTGATGAATATAGGTCGT
>NZ_JABXKN010000088.1:0-4933 GCF_017115065.1 Nostoc sp. JL23 | reverse complement strand
AATTTTTACTCCAGCTTTTTATTATCCCATGTTATTTATATTAAGGATGAGTCTAATAATAAGCCTTCTTATATTTAGGATTTGACAGTAAACTCAATTGTGCCTGACGTAGTGCTTCTGCTTTTGGCAAGCCATTGTTCAAACCTTTATAAAATTCTTGCATAAGCAAAGCGGTAGAATCGGCATCCACGCGCCACAAAGTAGCAACAGTACTACGCGCACCTGCGGTAGCAGCCATTCCTGCAATACCCATTGCTGACTGCTTGTTGCCTTTAGCTGTTTCGCAGGCGCTGAGAACAAGTAACTCAATTGCATCTTGACTATTTTCAGTTTTACTTCTGATTAAGCTGTCAAAGTCTCTAATATTAATTAGCTTGTCATAGGCAACCAGTACTGTTTTGAGTGGGTCAGAACTAAATTGACCGTGGGTAGTAATATGTACAATAGGAAAATTATTTTGAGTTAGTTCTTCTTTGAACCTATTAAGGGTAAACTTCTTGTCTAACAAGGCGACTGACGATTTAGTTTGTTCTTCTACATTTTTTATTTCTTGTTTAGATGGGAGCAAACTCTCCATATTTTTAGGTGCATTTGGATCTGTATAACTGGGGCTAAATTTTGATAGTCCAGCTATTAAAGCTATCATCTGGTTTTGATGTAAGACTCTAGGCTGTCTAATTCTAGAACCTAAAGTTTCTGCAATACTGTAACGCTCTATTAGATAATGTTTTCCATCATACAACAATGCCATTGGTATGCTTTGGAAAGATTTGTCTAAAGTGAATACGAGTGTTCCTGATGTGGGTAGATATGTTTGAATTGGTGCAATTAGCTTTTCATAAATTTCTTGAGAAGAAGTAGTAATGTTACTTTCGCCTACTTCAGAAAATTTTTCATTTTGTAAAGCTTCTAAAAGATGATCTATCTGGAATCGAACTAGTTTAGATTCAATAGAATGGTGATGAAGTGAGCCATCTGTTGACTGAGCAATTACTTCTATAGTATCCCCTAAATCAATAATGTGAATTACTGTTGGGGCGCTCTTGAGGTTCTGAAGCTGATTCAAAGCAACAAGGTCAAGCTTGCCACATCTGAGAAAGTTTTCTAAGCGTGCTATCTGCAATCCTTCGTTTATCTGTATTACTCTTTTTAGATCAGGATTAGGTGATGTTAAGAGTAATCGCATATAATTACGATATGTGGGCTCCATTTCTGACTGAAAAGAGAACTGCAAATCTCCGTTAGTTGACAAAAGACTATCACGCACTTCAGTCATGTTTGCGATCGCAGCATTATAGTTCTGAATCGCTAACTCAGTTTTTCCCTGCTTTTGGTAAATTAGTCCTAACTGCTGCTGCCATTGGTAGGCGATATCCCAAGCCCGAATTGATTGAGCGAATCCTAAAGCCTTCTTAAAATATGCCTGTTTTTGTTCTGTTTGAGTTGATAATTTGCCCAAAGTACCAAAACTATAGGATAACCATCGGATACTATTAATAGTTTCAGCCATTTTTAATGCTAATTTAGCATATCGAATCGCTACTGATTTCAATTGTTCATCTGGGATCTGGTTGAGGTTATTAGCAAAATTCAACCGAGCATGAATAGATGGCTCAGGTGATAACTCCAAAAAGGCAGAAGAATTTTCATCTATTTGATTTACCAATACTCGGATCTGTTGATTAACTTTCTGATGAAGGTTCGCTTGATTTTGTTGATGACCGAGCCATTGTTCCCAACTGATCAGTAAAGTTAAGTGATTCAACTGAGCTTGCAGTTTAGCTGATTTGGAAATATTTGGGATGTTTTCTAGTGTTTGATAATACCAGAGTGATTTTTGCGCTTTTTGTGGAATAATGTTAGCAATCTGCTCTCGAAAAAGTGGTTCCTCTATCCAAGAATATTTATCTTGCAATTGCTGATAAATTGACTGTTCGATATTACCCAGAGACAGATAAATTCCACTAATCTTTGATGAGGATACAAGTTTTGCCAGCGTTAATGTTTCTTGTAGAACTGTTTCCGATTCATTTAACTTACCTAAAATCCGCAAGACTTCTCCTAGATTCTGTAATCCAAGCAAATTAACTGATGTTGGTTTCTGCTTACCGATTACTGCCATCAGTTGCTCTTTTTGAGCAAGAGCAGGTTGCTGCAAAGTCGTGTCGCAAATACCTAGAATTGTATTCAACTTTAAAGCTTCTAAAAGTGTATTGCAAGCTTGTTTATGTAATCCTAATGCTTGAAAAGCAAGGTTTTGATTAATCAGGCTTTCCGTAATTCCCTCTTGATCGTTTAGTTGACGATAAATTTTCGTAGATTCCTGCCAAGTTTTTAAAGCTTCATTCGCCTGATCTAGAGCTAATTGTTCGTGACCTGAAGAAGTCAGGGATACCGCTTGATTTTTGAGAAATTCTTTTTCTTTTTTTACAGTCTGGGCAGGGGAAGATGATTGAATTAAAATTAGAGACAGCCCTAGAATGCCTGAAAAAAGATATTTAAAGCAACATTGAGGTGAGATCATTTTTATATCTTTTTACCACTGAGATCCTGAAAAACAAGAACTTGCAGACGACGCGAATATTTCCAGGATTTGTCCCAAATCCTAATCCCACAGGCGCGCTCACTGTCAACAACGGTTCTGCACCACTAAGGGGTTTAGCATCGAAGGAGATGCCATCAGCAAATTTAATATTACTAGCAGTAGTGCCGAAAAACGAGCCGCCAATGTTCAGTGAAGCATTCGGCCCAAAAATAATCCCATTGGGATTAATAAGAAATACGTTGGCTATGCCGTTAGCTCGAATTAAACCATCAATATTAGATATTGAGCTACCCGTCACTCTTGTCAAAATGTTTTGGATGTCTGGGGCATTTTTGAAGTAGACTGCGTTTCCTGTGGGTACAGAAAACTGTCCAAAGCTATGGAACAAATTGCTTCCAACTTGGGTTCCTCCCGTTATCGCACTGGTATTATTACTCTCTCGTGTGACGCTGGAGTTGACTCTTAGGGTTGCATCGGGAACAATTTGTGCCGCAATTGGCTCCCAAGGCAATAGACAAAACAAACTACTGCCCTTAATAAGCCAGGATAAAGCTTTTGTCATAAATCATGGTAAAAGTTTCTCGGTTGGTCTCTGAATTATTTTTAGTACAGACTTGCACCCTGCACCCGAATGATTACCAATTATACAGATTAATAGTAGCGGTAGCGTCTTGTCAAATTGGATTGGAGACAGAGGCTTTTTCTCTAGTGGTAAAACTGTTAATATTTTCTAAAATCCGAGCGAAAGCGATCGGGAGCAAAATACGTTTGTGGATTTATCAGTGATGAACAGAAAACGTAGTGAGTCCTTTAATGAAGTTGCAGAAATCTATGATGCAGCACGCCCTAGCTATCCATCTCAATTGATTGAAGATGTAATTGAGATGGCTAATCTTCCAGATTCAGCTTCAATTTTAGATATTGGAACAGGGACAGGTAAGGGAACTGTTCCTTTTGCTGAAAAGGGCTATGCTATCTGCTGTTTAGAGCCAGGTGAAAGACTGATTGCAATAGCATCTCAAAATATGCGTTTATATCCAAAGGTGACATTTGAGACAGTTACTTTAGAGGATTGGAATTTACGCCCAAAAGCCTTTGATTTAGCAATATCTGCTCAAGCTTTTCATTGGGTAAATCGTGAAAAAGGGTATCCAAAAGTTGCACAAGCTTTAAAAGAAAAAGGTTATATTGCGTTTTTTTGGAATTTCTCTATTTTACCCGATACTTCAATATTTCAGGCGCTCAAAGAAAAGTTTCAAAAATATGTACCTACAATATCTAATGCTAAACCATCCTCAGTTGAATCACTAATAAAAAAAAGAGAAAACTGGATATTAAATAGTTTTTGTTTCAAAAACCTAGTGGTCAAACAATATCCTTGGTCTATTGATTATGATGCAGAGCGATATCTAGGTCTTTTGAAAACTCAAACTGCTTATCAAGAATTTACTGAAACTGAAAAGCAGGATTTCTCTGATGCTATTATACAGATATTAAATGCTCATGGGGGATATGTTACTAAACCCTATTTATCGGTTCTTTTGTTTGCTCAAAAAATTTAAATAAGCCCTTTCATTCTAAATAAAACTCAATATCGAGTGTGGGTTATAACTCATCTCAAACCCGATACGGAAAAACTACGGGTTTCAACCTAGATGAGATTTATATAGTCGCCCCCAATGCAATACCCGCCGTCAAATAATCAAGCATTAGCCGTTGTTTTACCCGTGTGTTGAAGAGGGTATTTTCTAGAATAAGCTGAAATTGAAGTCAGTTGTCACAAGTCAGAATTGAATTCAGGTTCCTGACTTCTGAAGTCTTTCTTGTTAACTGTGGTATTGTACTGATTTTCGTCAAAGTATTCTTTCATCAGTGCAATAAATAACTCGTTGTATGAAAGCAGTAAGCGATCGCAAAGAGGCAAGAAAGGTGGGCAACATTGGCTCTTGAAAGCACTGCCATTGTTTAGTTGTAACCAACAAAGTAAGGAATTAAGTTTTGGAGTTTCTTGAAATTTCAAATTTTTCTTGTAGCCAAAAGCTAAATAATTGGCAAGTAATCAAGCTTTTATTCAGTTTTTAAAATGTTTCTGCGTGAAAACAACCCCAACCTTTCATTTCTGAGATTACATCGTTAATGAAAGTGTAACGATAATTATCGCGCAGTTTTTTCATAGCTACTTCTATTCCTAACTGAAAGCTGGCATTTACATCTTCTTGGTCAATAAAAAACCGCTCAACAAAATCTTGCTCAAATGCTTTATCAATTTTTTCCTTAAGTTCAACCGCGCCAAGTTCTGTGCTATTAATAACTAGCATAGTCCATGTATAATCCAGAAATGTTGAATACTGATACAAAACTTTACATAGATAGTTACACTAACTCTAA
>NZ_JABXKN010000066.1:0-42564 GCF_017115065.1 Nostoc sp. JL23 | reverse complement strand
ACTGCAACTTCTCCTCTGCTCCCTGCTCCCCTGCTTCCATGATTCTTCCCCACTCCCTCATCTCCTATTTCCCATGCCCCATGCGCTATTCTCCATGCCCTAATAAATATGTTTTTATATCTATCCAAATTACTGCCATTATTTTTTTATCCACTAGGATTAGCCTGTGTAAGCTTGGTAGTAGCATTAGTGACTTTGTGGAAACGACCCCGGACTGCTGCGATCGCAATTGCTTTTTCCCTAACTTTATTGCTATTTTGTAGCAATGCTTGGATCGCTAAATCATTAGTGCGATCGCTAGAATGGCAAAATCTTCCACTCGCCCAAATACCTAATGCAGAAGCGATTGTGGTTTTGGGTGGCGCAACCAAATCAGCTTTTCCCCCAAGACCTACCGTCGATTTGAGTGAAGCAGGTGATCGCGTTATCTATGCCGCCCAACTCTATCGCCAGAAAAAAGCGCCTATAATCATTCTGAGCGGGGGACGCATTGATTGGCGTGGAAGTGGTTCTCCAGAATCGGCAGATATGGCAACTATACTCACATCTATTGGTATTCCATCTGAGGCGATTATCCAAGAACCTGACTCTCTCAATACTTATCAAAATGCTGTAAATGTCCGCAAAATCTTGTTATCTCGTGGGATAAATCAGGTATTATTAGTAACTTCGGCAATGCATATACCGCGATCGCTTCAGATTTTCCAGCGTCAAGGAATCAATGCTATTCCTGCACCCACTGACTTTCTGGTTAGTGAGGGTGAGTTGCAAGAACTCGGTAGTACTCCCAAAGCCGCTATACTAAATTTATTACCTGATACTGACAACTTACACCAATTTACCATCGCTTTAAAAGAGTATATTGGTTCTTTAGTTTATCGCTTACGTGGTTGGCTTTAATTAAAGTTAGGAGTTGTTAGAAAGTTAAGGTTATGAGTTATGAGTTATTAATAAGGAAGTGCGGTAATTACCTGAATTCAAAACTTCCGACTCCCGACTCTTAAATTTTATGTCAAAAAATTTACCTTATATTATTCCAGTTGCTCAACCTGAAGTTGAGGAAGCTTTTGCCTCTTACCAAACAACCCATCAGTTTTACCACGAAGTTCGGTCACGGTCGGAGTTTCAGCGTTATTGTGATTGGTATTATACAACCGCAGAACAAAACCGCCAAGAGCTTAAAAGAATGCGCGGCGAACTGAATATTTTTCAGTGGTTTCGCCGCCGATAAGTGATTTAGATGATTTCTAACTCATTTTCACGCAAGTGGGCTTTAAACTTTTTACTAAACTGCACTACAATCGGCAGATTAGCGCTTACTGGTCTGTCTCGCCATTGGGTGGCAATAGCTACTACATCGCCTTCTGTGCCTTTGATGTCAAAAGGCTGATTCCGATGTTCAGGATGATGATACACCACTACCGAATCTTTAACGCGGACGCGATCGCCAACTTTCATAACAACATTTACACCTAGCATTTTCTTTTCCACAAGTATCTGCTACAAAATATATGATTAAATCGCTTAGAATTTGATTTAATCAGCTATTTCTTGACGCTTCATCGGGGTGCAACGGCTTAACCCTCTGCGTCCAGGCACGTCTTAGCAATCCGCGCGTACTTTTTTAAGTTTTTTGCCACCTTAATAAGTATCGCCCATAGCCTTTCTCTTTAACCCAAAAGCAGGGAAATGAAAGAAAATCAGGCGATATCGGATGTGCTTAGTACTTTGACAATATATCCAACCCTTTTATCTTGACTCTAGGATGTTCCCCAGGTCAACTCTCTCACGAATTTTAGTGTATGGCAGATGCTTGGTTATTGCGATCGCTCGTTTGTATACAATAGAATTTGACCTCTCTTGTTTTACTGGAGTTTAGACTCAGCTCTGCTGAGTCTAAACTCCAGTACGGCGGGCTACGCCTACGCTCTCAGTATTGAGAGATTGTCCGGAGCATTACCCATACATATTGTTGAGTCATCCTCCTTCATAACTACGTCTTTAATCCAATGAAGGCGATTTTCGATACTCCAATAACCGCGAATACCACCTTGCACCCCTAAGACAGGTGTGGTTCAAATACATCAAAACTGCTGTAAACGCTAGGATTAAAATTTCTGGTTTACAGTGGAATGTTAAGAGTGTCAACCAAATTGTTTCTGTTCGTTGTTGCCAAAACCGGATGCTCCCTACTCACACCCCCTATTTTTCTTGAAAATATCTGAAGATATATGAAATTTAGAACCTTCAAATATCCTTTCGCACTCATCCTAGTCAGCTTCGGTTTTTTGCAGATAGCTGATGCTCAAACTCCTGTAGCGGAAATCTCCAAGCTATCTCAAGAAGTTTCTGTACTTCGGAAACAGGGCCCAAAAGGGTTACAAGTATTTCTTAAATCCCATGCTAATACGTTAAATACCGCTTCTTCAGGAGCAGTTCTACCTTCCCCTGCACTTCGGGTAGCTTTAGACGAACTTTGTCAACAACAGGACTGTTACGCCTCTCGTTTGTATTGGTACACTGATATAGAACAAGCCAAAGCTGCTGCTAGAAGCAGTGGTAAACCCATTCTATCTCTGCGGTTATTGGGTAGGCTGGATCAAGATTTGAGTTGTGCTAATAGTAGATTCTTCAGGGTAGCGCTGTATCCGAATGTTGAAATTTCTAAGCTGCTTCAAGACCGCTTTATTTTGCATTGGCAATCAGTGCGCCCTGTACCCAAAGTAACTATTGATTTTGGCGACGGACGCAAGTTGGAGCGAACGATTACAGGCAATAGCATTCATTATATATTGGATGCATCGGGTCGGCCAATCGATGCTATTCCAGGGTTATATAGTCCCAAAGCATTTTTGCAACAGCTACAGCAGGCTGAATTAGCAGTAAAAAATTACAGTAAACTTACACCAAGCGATCGCGAGTCTTATTTAAGAAAATACCACAGCGATCGCTTAAATTCTATCCAAGCCCAATGGGTTGCAGATTTATCCCGCCTGGGTATCCAGTCTCCCCCTAAGTTGGTAGAGATTCCCAGCAATCCCAGTCAACCACCGACAGCAGAAATAGCAAGCTCTCTAGCAGTTTCTAAAATGAGAGTTGAAACGCCAATGCTAACTGCTCTCCAGTCTAGTGCTGAACGCAATCAAAACGCCTTAGCTGAAATTACTGACCAAAAAGTTTGGGACAAAATTGCTCAACTCTATGCCGCCGATGTCAAGCTAGATCGAAACAGTATTTCTCTAATCAGAGCTAAAAAGTCTCAGTCTGTCAACACTCAAGAAGATAATTTGCCGATAATAGTGAAAAATTTTGAAGCCACAATGGCTCTAGATACAGTCAGAAATGAATATATGCTGCACAGCCAAATTCATCAATGGTTTATGCAAGGTAAGCAAACCAGGAGCGTGGAAGCGCTCAATGAACGAGTATACGGACAACTATTTTTAACTCCTAGTTCTGACCCTTGGTTAGGGCTTTTCCCCAGCGACAGCTACAGCGCCATTGATAATGATGGCATTCGTTAGGGGACTTGCAAAAAATAAATTATCTCAAATTATTTCTAGATTTGTAGGGGCGCAAGCCCCTACTCATAACCTGATGTAAGTAAAAAGGAGTGATGAGATTTTATAGCACTGACACCTTACCCATCACCCCTTATAACTTGCGCGTTGATTAGCTGTTACGCATTGTTAAATTACACCAGCTTACTACTTCATTTATCCTCTAACTAAAGAGGCGGATAATTATTAAGTTAATACGTGCTTCTCTATACAAATATTTTTAACTTATTAATATCTATCTTTGCAATTTTAGATATATTAGTCCCACTATTGCTTGTTCTCACTAGTTTTAATCGTTACCTGTGCCAGATATTTCCATAATGAATTTGAAAATCGAAAGGCTTAGATTCCCAACTTCTCAAAAAAGTGGGGAATTTTATTAATAGACAACGTATTCAGAATCACAAACAAACTTAACTTATATTCTATGTCTTTAGTAGTAGTTGCTTGATTCTTGTGATGGAAGTTGGCGACAGTCTTATCAGTTATTCTTAAGGAAAATGGAAACAATTATCATTAGCACTAAATCATTCATTGGGGGAATGACAAAGCGGGTTCAATAATAATAGTCATAAATTAAGGTTGAGATGTCGGGTTTTGCGAGTCTGCTATCTTATCTAATTTCTTTGCTAGTCAGCATTTTGACTGGTTTATCAGTTTAGTCAAAAATTAGCATAATCTTAGATTGGGAGATTTGGCACTCGTCTTTAGCCGAGTTTACCGAATTTTACCACCAAAGGTAGAAGTAATACTTAGCAAAACCCCGTAAAATTTATTCTTTGATTTTTTGTTAAAAAACATCCGAGTGGCGCAAGTTCTTAATGGACACTTTGTAACTTGCTAAATTCAATTTACTTTTGAGTATCCAGGTTGAATGCGACACGTGTCATTTCAAAACTGGTTTATTTATAGCGCCTGTAGGATATAAATTGTCGAAAACCTAAAATAAATGTAATTTGACAAGTTCAATTGAATAAAAATTGCAGTTTACAACCAGTTAAATTTATCACTCAGCCAAATTACGAGTGCTGCAATTTTTTCAAGGATTTACTTGGTATATTTTTTTGCTCAACCTCTGCAAGCAAGTAGCGGGAATTTAAGGTGAATATAGAAAAATTTATCCAACGCGCAGAAGTATTGCACAAGCGTTTAGCAGATTTATACCAAACTGCTAGTGTATTACCTTGGATTTCCCCGGATTTGCTGCCGCAAGCTTTTAAGGAACTTTATAACACCTCGAAAATAGTACAGTTAGCGGCAGAGGAACTTTATCAGCAAAACGAGGAACTAGTAAAAACACGAAATTGGCTAGAAACAGAACGCAAACACTATCAAGATTTATTCGACTTGGCGCCCGACGGCTATTTAGTGACTAATACAGAAGGAATCATTCAAGAAGCTAACTTGACCGTAGCGAAGTTACTCAATGTTTCAAAGCAATTTCTAGTGGGCAAATCAATGATTAGCTTCGTCCCTCTAGAAGAACGTCAGCACCTTCGCAGCGAAATCATTCAGCTATCACAATCAAACAGAGCTAGAGAGCTATTGATACGCTTGCAACAACGTCATGGTGAATTTTTTGATGCAGCTTTGACAGTGGCAGTTACCCGCAATCCGCAGGAAAAGGCAACGTCTCTACGCTGGATAGTACGTAATATCACTGAACGTAAACGAGTAGAATCAGCAGTAGTCAAGAATGACAGCGACCTCTTCAATAATCGTCCCGTAGATAAATATTCTAAAGGAGAAACTATTCCCCTCAACCCATTAGTAATTTTGTATGTTTCTCAGGGTTTAGTCAAACTCAGTACCTACTGTGAAACGGGTGAAGAAGTGCTGATAGGATTGGCAACGGCAGGAATGGTTTTTGGCTCTAGTTTGACATCTTTAAACATTTACCAAGCAACAGTTCTCGCTGATGTTGAGTTAGTGTCAATTTACGCGGCAGAGATGGCAGCTTCTCCAACACTGAGCCATACGCTTTTACCAAAAATTAATCAGCGGTTACAGCAAACAGAATCTTTTTTAGTCATTTGTGGAAGACGGCGGGTACAAGAACGCTTGCACCACCTATTACAACTTTTGAAACGAGAAGTGGGTGAAACTGTACCAGAGGGAACTCGTTTAAGTGTTCGCTTTACTCACGAAGATTTTGCTAGCGCCTGCTGCACCACTAGGGTAACAATTACAAGATTGATGGGCAAATTACAAGAAGAAGGTATAATCAGTTTCGACTTAAAAAAACACATTATCTTGAGAGATTTTGATTAATTAATTCGCTGTGGATTTATTTTACTTTTGTTAAGTAAAGATAAGTTGCCAGCCAATCAGGAAAATTGCTATATCTGCAAAAACATGGCTGATGTATCCAGGCCAGATTGAGGAATAATTTAAGTAGCACCATGACCAAACTACCCCTGCTAGAAACACCCCCAATGAGCATAATATTGTCGCCCGCCAGTCGAAGTAAGCTGTCAAACCAACAACGTGATGAATCGTAAAAAAAAGTGCAGACAGTATTACAGCTAAAGGACTTGATACCAAAATTTCACATTTACGATAGACAAACCAACGCCAGACAAATTCCTCAAGTAAAGAGTTAACAAATATCCAATACACTGAACCTACTAAGTAAATCACAAAACTGTTTAATCCAACTTGTGTTGCTCGACCGCGAACATATTCAACATCTATCCATTTTGCTCCCAGCAGCCAATAAACAATCAAGATGATGCCTAGCATCAATAGCCCTAATCCGACTCCAGCCAATAAATCGCGTCTTTTAGGATATTCAACTTTTAAATTCTCTTTATCGACAAATAACAACCAAATAATCGGTAGTAGCAACAACCAGATTTTAGATAATAAAGCTACTAAATGTCCTTGAAAGCCAGGGAGTATATATAGTTGAGTTGTAATACCAATGCTCGGAACTGGCACAAGTAACAACAGAGCTAGTAGTGCATTCTGATTTTGGTTAGCTTTTAACATGGGTAGATTTTATTGTATTTCGATGGTTTTAACTTTTAAACCACATCTAGTTTTAAATCCATAGTTTTTATATCAAGTTAAGATGATTACTTGTAATAAAATCTATATTAACGAGGTTTACTCTCAATACTGTTCGGTTAAGCAAGAGACGCGATGAATCGCCGTCTCTACAATAATTAGTCTTTTGAGAGACGACGATTTGCGTCTTTGCGAACTAGAATTTTCATCAAAAAACCTTAACAAAACCGTATTGAATTTACTATTAATGTTTTATATGCAAACTATAAAACATGAGTAAACTAATCAGACTTGAATAAAGTGACACTTTGTATATTGCCACATAAATTTAATAATAAAACTTGTATGAATTTGTGTGTAATATTCCTGCGATCACAGCATTTTGATAATTATTTACTATGCTGATATACTTACACATAATTAAAATTCACAGTGTCTTGCAACGTTGTGAAGGTCTGGGATTTGAGGCGAACATCGATACCCATTGTGCTAAGTAAAACTTTGCGTAAAAATGTAGCGTTTTTAAATTTACAGAGACGTAACGCTATGCAAACAGGTAATTCAAAATGTACCCAAAATAATGTATATGTGATTGAGGGCGTATTGCTAAAATCGCGATGTCTAGTACAGCACGGTGGAAGTAAACCACCCCTTCGGGTGACGCTCTCTACGAGACGTTAAAAGCGAACGCAGGCTCGCTAACGGCAGTTCCTCATGGGGGAACCCCCCTTGGCGCTAGCCTCTCCCTTTGGGAGAAGACCGGACTACCTCACCATTTAAAATCTATGAAACGCTTACGCTGTATTCATTTTTAATTTTTAATTCCGCCTTGCGGTACTAGGTTGGGCTACGCCTACGCAGCATTCAAAGCAGCTATGCACACATTTGGCACAAAAATTCCATCATTGGGCTACATTTTAGCACTGGATTTAGGTACGACAGGCAACCGCGCCTTTGTATTTAACGCAGACGGCAAGATTGTTGGGCAAGCATATAAAGAATTAACTCAGTATTATCCTCAGCCAGGATGGTTAGAACATGACCCTCAACAAATCTGGCAGGATACCTGTTGGGTGATGCAAACTGCAATTGCAAATGCCCAGATTGCAGCATCAGCGATCGCAGCTTTGGGACTAACTGTACAGCGCGAAACCTGCTTGATTTGGGACAAAACTACTAGTAAACCACTCCATAGAGCAATCGTTTGGCAAGATCGCCGCACTGCTCCCCTTTGCCACCAGTTACAAGAACAAGGCTACGCTGATGAAATTTACGATCGCACCGGATTAATTATCGATGCCTATTTTTCTGCTACCAAACTTAGATGGCTATTAGATAATTTTCCAGATGTTGACCAGAACAATGTCTTAGCAGGCACTATTGATACCTGGGTGCTGTGGAATCTCACTGGTGGGAAAGTTCATGCTACTGACCACAGTAACGCCAGCCGGACAATGCTAATGAATCTCAAAACCTGTGAATGGGATGAGAATTTACTTAAACTATTTCAAATCCCGGCTCATATTTTGCCCCAGATTCAGCCGAGTTTAGGAGTATTTGGAGTTACTGATGCGACTTTATTGGGTGCGGAAATTCCCATCACTGCCATCTTTGGAGATCAGCAAGCGGCTTTATTTGGTCATGGCTGCGATCGCCCAGGTTTGATGAAATGCACTTACGGTACTGGTAGCTTTTTAGTTGCTCACACAGGTAATCAAATTGTGCGATCGCACCATCAACTCATTTCGACAGTGGCATGGACACAAGCAAATACCAGCGATACTTTAGATGTCGGCTATGCCTTAGAGGGCAGTATGTTTACTAGTGGTGCTTGTATTCAATGGTTGCGCGATCGCCTGAAGCTGATTAAAACTGCTGCTGAAACTGAAGCGATGGCCAATCAGGTAAAAGATAATGGCGGAGTCTACTTTGTGCCAGCATTTAGTGGACTGGGCGCGCCCTACTGGGATATGAGCGCGAGGGGAGCCTTTTTCGGCATTACCGCCAGTGTACAACCAGAGCATCTAGTTCGCGCTGTGTTGGAAGCGATCGCTTATCAAGTTCTGGAGGTGGTGCAGGCGATAAATGCATCTAGCGGTACTCCAGTTGGGCGATTAACCGTAGATGGTGGTGCTTGCGAGAATAATTTTTTGATGCAGTTTCAAGCTGATGTCTTAGGTATTCCAGTTGAACGTCCGATAATGCGGGATACCACCGTTCAGGGTGCAGCATTTGCGGCAGGTTTAGCTGTAGGATTTTGGGAGAGCTATGAAGCACTGGTGGAACAACGGCAAATTGAGCGTGTGTTTGAACCAAGGAACAATTTCCCCTTGTCCAACTTTGGTACTTGGCAAAAGGCAGTGAAACGTACTCTGGCTTGGGAGGAGTAGCTGATGCAATTTCTGAAACTAGAGGGACAAACAGTCACAATTGATTTAATGGATTATTCTCTTCCTCCTATCGAACCAATCCTGAGCTTTTTCGTGTGGATGGTGAAAGCAGGTTAATCTCATTCAAAAATCGATCGTTAAAATAACTCTTACTTTGTCAAAATATCACTCTCATATAATAAAAAGCGCATGACTACTAAACCGAAGATTTTCATTGATGGGGAATCGGGAACCACAGGCTTACAAATTTACTCACGCCTGAACCAGCGTGATGACATCGAGTTAGTTAGCATTGAAGCATCTAAACGTAAAGATGCAACTGAGCGAACTAAACTAATCAATGCTGTTGATGTTATCATTCTCTGCCTACCTGATGATGCAGCCCGCGAAGCTGTTAGCTTAGTCAGTAATACTAGGGTTAAGATCCTTGATGCTAGCACTGCCCATCGCACCGCTAAAGACTGGGTATATGGCTTCCCTGAACTAAATCCAGGACAACGAGAGAAAATCGCCAGCGCCCAGTTTGTCAGCAATCCGGGCTGTTATCCCACAGGATTTTTAGCTTGTATTCGTCCGTTGATTGCTAAAGGACTCCTGAACAGTAACTTTCCCATCACCGTTAATGCAGTATCAGGTTACTCCGGTGGCGGAAAGAATCTTATAAAACAGTATCATAGCTTCCACGAACAGCAAGCCGGGGCAGAATCACTCTACCCTTATGGCATCTACGGTTTGCAGTTTGGGCATAAGCACGTCAAAGAAATGCAACATTATTCAGGGTTAGCATCGCCGCCGCTATTCGTACCCGCAGTGGGAGATTTTGAGCAGGGGATGCTAGTACAGATACCTTTGCCACTGGGAAGTTTAGATAATCCACCATCAGGTAAGGTTATCTATGAAGCGATCGCTGACTACTACCAAAGTGAAAAGTTTGTGCAGGTTGCTCCATTCCAAGATTCTACACTGCTCAGAGACGGAACATTTCTGGATGCAATCGCACTGAATAATACCAATATTGTTCAGGTTTTTGTATTCGCCAATGACACCACTAAAGAAGCGTTGCTAGTTGCTCGTCTTGACAATCTGGGTAAAGGCGCATCAGGAGCCGCAGTCCAAAACCTAAATATCATGCTCGGTTTTTCAGAAGAGTTGGGATTGTTATGAAAGCGAGTTAAGCGGTAGGAGTGGGGAGTAGGGGAGCAGAGGAGCAGAGGAGCAGAGGAGAAGTTGCAGTAAGTTTTTCCTCTGTGCCTCATGTGCCCAATGCCCAATGCCCAATGCCCAATGCCCAATGCCCATTATCTTGATTTTTCTTTCAGTTCCTCAAGCAATTGAATTACATTATGCTCAAATGCTTTGTTTCGCTCTTGAACTGATTCAATTAACGGTTTATCAAAAAGATTAATAACATATTTAGCTAGCTGAATACCTAAAGGTCTTAAATGTCCACCTGCTACAGTTTTCCGAAAATCTTGAGTTGGCTTTTGCAGAATATTAGTAAACCATTCACAGGTTGATTTAGCAATATTGTCTGATTTAAAACAGACTAAACCCATAATATTAAATAGCCCACTATCCTTAATTAAATACTGAGTTTCTTCAACAGTTGGTTTCACACCCCAACCAAGATTATCGATGATATCCGCTAAAAATTGAGGACGAATTGCGCTCCCTGTGTCAGCAATAGCAGGTGCTAATAGGATAGAAACCTGTCCTTTAATGAAGAGACTGTTAATGTTGATATTCTTATGCACATAAGTGTAAATTAATTTTTTAATTTCATACGTTTTTCGCGTTAGTTCATCAAAGAGAATGTTAATGTCTGCAATAACACTTTCTATCTCTGACTCATCAGAAGTTTTAGATAGTAGCTTCCGAATAAACTGCTCTCTATCTTGACGCTCTGGAGGTAGAGCAGTAAATCCTTCTAACAGCGAGATATATTTACAGCCAAGGCTATGTCCAATCCAAGAAAAGTTTTTATCATCTAAATAGGCTTCATAATCATATCCTGCAACACTTGCCATTTTCACAAGCTCTGGCAGAATTTCATACTGTTCTCTCATGAGAAAACCAGCTTCTACATAATGGTTAAAAGTAAAATTAAACGGCAAAAGAATAATTGTATATCCCTGCTCAAGTAGAGATTGAAGCAGATGACGATAAAAAAGCATAGGGACAAATGTACCAAAGAAAGCCCCGGCAATAAATTGAATTACCCCTTTAGGCTTTGGATGTAGAGCAACCCAACTGTGAGAAACTGGTTTAAATCTCAGTTTTAGATTCATATTTACCATGACTTATTTGTAGGTATATGCTGAATCTCCAAACTGAAATTATTGCTTTTCGGATTATTCAAAAGATATTTTTACAAAACTGCGATCGCTTTGTTAACGAATAGCCGGAACTCTCCTAATGTCCTTAATTCCACTAGTTAGCCGTGGTTAAAGCTATTTCACCTTAGCGCGGAAGCGGACAAAACCATAAGAATTAGCTGGTGTGCCAGATCCAGTGGCTGCTGGTAGATTGGGAAAACTGGGGACTGTAATATTGACCACTACTGCTCCATTGGTGTTAGTACCGCAGTATGATGGTGTGCCTGAGTCATTAGCTGTATAAAAATGCCCGCGATCGCTATCTCCAACATTTGTCAGATAAAGCGTAGGTGTATTAGAACCAATAGCTAGAGCAATTCCTTGATCTGCTCCTGGTAAGCCACCATCATTAGGAGTCATACTATTAAAAGCAGTAGGAATAAAATTAACATTAGTCGGAATTAAATCGCAGAATTTCACATTAGTTGCATTACCAAGACCATTGGAAAGAAAATATATCGTGTATTCCAATTCATCTCCCGGTTTGACAGTGCCAGCATTAATTAATCCTCGCAAGTAGCCAACAGGCCATTTAGGATCGCTATCATCAGTAGCATAAGGTTCTGGTACATAGTTACTGGCATTAGTAGCAACGTCACTGCGACCATCCACAATATCAGTTAAATCTTGGTTATTGAGGCGGGTAATGCGTTTAATTAACAGCAATTTAGGGTTAGAACTAATAATATTTAATACTGTAAATAAAGTGGGGTCATCATCTGCTGTACTGGCAGGATTATTACCAGTATTTACACCATTATCAGTAATTTGCAAGAACGAATTACCAAGAGTAGGTGGATTATTAGTATTACCAGCAGAGTCTGCATCTGTCAACACTGTACCAACAGTTCCTGTAGGATTATCAGGTGTGTTAAAAGTTGCATTTGCTTGGTTACTAATTGGATTACCGCCATTGGCATTATTAATCGTGGCAGTAATTTTAATGGTAATCGTATCACCTACACGGAGAGTTCCAGAATTTGTTACAGCAACAACACTAGTACCGTTGTAACTGGGATTGATTGTGATATTATTTCCTGAAGTTGTAGCACTAATTGCCGCACTCACAAAACTTAATTGTGAGGGTAATGAGTCGTTAATAGCAAAGTTAATTGCATCGCTATTACCTGGATTTAAGTTGGAATAAGTGATGGTATATTCGATGCGATCGCCTACAGTCACTGTTCCACTACTATCATTGTCTGCGAGGAAGCGAACAGATTTGGTTCCTACGACATTTGCTTGAGTGTTAGTAGTAATTACCAAGGGAGTAGTGATTGCTTCACTTGGGAAATATGTCCAAGTATCTATACCCTTATAGTCACCATAATTACTATTAAATTCATGCTCTCCTAACGCACTATTGATCCCTCTAGCAGCATTACGCGGGTTAGTAGCTCCCGTACCATCTAAGTTAATCGCCGTGCCGTTAGCAGAAGTATAGTTGTTGTCGTTGTAATAAACGGTCGTCGATCCAATCTGCTGTCCATTTTGATCTACAAGGTTAGGAAAAGCAGCCGGAGGATTTTCCATTGTGATTTTAAACCCCAGCGGATTATTTTCGGCATCCAACATGGGAAAGTGATATTCACCCGACCGTGTTGTGATTATGGCATTGTATGGTAAGTTTCCTGGTCGAGGCAGGAGATTTACCCCACTTGCATCCTTTCCATTCCAAAGCACCACATTTGAGCCGAGAGATAGCACATTTTGTAGTACTCTATCGCTACTAGGGTCATAAATACCGTCAGTGTTGGTGTCAATAATTATTTGATAGCTACCACTTGAACTGGCATTGAAACTAAAATTGCCTCCTACACCCACAGAAGTTTGGTTCCCACTACCTCCATTACCCCCAGTAAATTTGAACGAAGTCGGTACTATCGGAATATTCGCTGCAATAGGAATACTCAAAGCATTGAGAGTTGCGGTGTCTGGCCGATTGAAGAAAACTAGGTGGGTAATGTCTGTTGTAGTATCAGTAACATTCGGATTTTGAACTTTTACATTGCCATAAAAGTTGAGTGTGCTGTTTGGGTCTGGTGGGGAATTGATCGAGTGATAAAGTGTAGAACTGTTACTGTCAATATATCCCCGGCTATTAGCAAAAAAGATGAAGCCAAAAGGATCGACTCCATTCATGTCAGTTTCGTAACGATACCCATCTTTAGTTTGAATATAGAGCTTAGAGTTAAGTCCTAAACCAGCAGGAGCGCCATTTAGCCCAGCATTTCCTCCCATATTCATCGCGATATAGTTGGTAAATACTCGCCCTTTTTTGGTAGCGCCGTTACTATCTCGAACTGTAATATCCCAAGCCGCTACCCCTGAAAGTTGAGTACCATTTATAGGAAATACCGCCGTTGTAGTTCTTGGAGGCGGATTGCCTGTAGTACCACTTTTATCAGGAGAATGAAATTCAACTTCGTAAATACCTGTTTCTGTAGCGATGAAGCTACAAGGTGAATAGCCACCACTATTAGGTAAAGGGCCGGCCGTTTCTTTGGCAACGGTGTCAATCCAACCAAAACCAGAAGTTAGAACATTACAAGAGCCATTTTGAGTACCAAAGGGACTGCGGTAAACAATATCTTGTGGGTCTGAAAAGCTAGTATGCACACTAGAGCCAAGATTAACTGTTTCTCCTTGTTGAACATAAACTTTGAGTATAGTTTTCCGAACAATACCTGCCAGCGCTAAATCTGACCATTCAACGTAGGGTCTGTAGCCGCCATCAGAAACTAACTCTTTGCTGCCTTCAGCCCAGCTAGGTTGGATACTATTCCCTAAAATACATAAAAAAAAGCCCAAGCTACTGAGCCATACTTTTTGGCGGCTACTTGTTAATGACTTTTCCATAGTTTTTTTTATTGGGTTATCCACAGTCAGAGAAAATTTATCATTTTCATCAATATTTACTGTGGCGATCGCTCTTAATTTCTTAAATAAAGATTTCATTATTTAGTTCCAATAAAAATACATAATATGTGAGTAATGATATTGAGTTTATAAATATACAAATACCAGAACGAAAATTGAAGCGTTTTTGCACTAGATTCAAAGCGAATAATAAAATCGTTACGACAATAGTATTCCCATGAGGAAAGGTTAAATTCGTATATAGAGGTTGCAATGAACATCTCTACATCAAATAACCCTTTTATATTTCACGCCTTTGCATCCCCCTCATTGCAGCCTTGAGTTTACCCACCAAAGTTTTCATCGCCGATTCCTGTGGCTGGCGCGCTATAGGTTTTTGTTGTCCAAAGCCGTCAAACAATTCGTTGAGCTTAACTGTAAAGCCCAAATACGCACCTCCCGCAGAACGTGTTCCTGAGAAATCTCGGTCATCAACTTTACCAAAGACGTAACCAGCCGAAACACGCAGATTGGGCGTGAGATAGTAGCCTGTTTCAAGAACAAAGCCTGTCTCACTGTAGCTAGACTGACTAATTACACGAGCTTCACCCACCAAATCCCAGCTATATCCCAAACGATAGGTAGCGCGTACTTGGGCCAGATTTACTGTGCTAGTATCGGCTAAATCGTTAGCTATATAAGAGGTACTGTTACGCAATGCATACTTCCCGTAGAATTCCCATTGCCAATTAGGAGCGTAAATCGCTTCTAAAGCAAAGGTATGGTCTTGGGAACCCGTACCACTTCCTAACAGGATGGTGTCAGGGATGGTTGATGGATTTTGGCGATATTCATAACGCAATAAAGCATTAAATTTATCGCTATTGGGATCGCGGTAGGCTAAACCCAGTTTTAAGTTAGCAGTATCTCCCAATCCTGAAAGCTTTTGATTAGAAGAACCGGCTTGTTGATAACGTACCAAAGCGGTGAGAGTCGGAGAAATTTTACCCGCAGCACCTGCGGTAATTACTGTATTGTTACCACCAGAAGAGGAACGATGTTCATAACGGACGCTGGCTTGAAATTGCGGATTATCACTGTATTCCAGCCCTACACTGTAGCTATCGCCACCATCAAATCCGATCGCAGATGCTGCTTGACCAAAGGCGTAGGGTTGAGCATATTGTTGACCGGCTACAGTGCGTCCGAAGAAGTTGCCAAATACGTGTTCGTAAGCAACGTTTAGCCGTAATCCCGAAGCAATAGTCCAGCGGTTATTTATGCCAATTGCACCTTGAGTAGTCATTTCGTTAGCACCACCCAAAATTGAGTAACGACCGGTCAAGGTAGTATCCGAACCGAGTTTGTGTTCGCCGTTGACACTCAAGCTAGTAATGGAATTACCCGAATATTGACCGCTACTGTAATACTGTTGGGCCAAACTGACGCTGACACCAGGAATTACCGCCCAATTCAACCCCAAAATGGTACGGTCTGGGTAAACAGTATCTTTTTGGGAAGATAAGCTGAGTTCATTTTGCGCCTGGAAGGTCAGGTTCTTAGCTAGAGGAACTGAAAAA
The DNA here is from genome assembly GCF_017115065.1 of Nostoc sp. JL23. Classification (NCBI taxonomy): domain Bacteria; kingdom Bacillati; phylum Cyanobacteriota; class Cyanophyceae; order Nostocales; family Nostocaceae; genus Nostoc; species Nostoc sp. JL23. Next base: position 26,791 of record NZ_JABXKN010000066.1, on the reverse strand, counting down.
CGCGATCGCAGTTGATCGGAATTACTACTCAAGCTATTGTCGGGGATGCGGTCTTCCAAACGACGATGAATCCAATCCAGATCGATAGTGGCTCTACCTAAGCGTTGTTGAATCCCAGCAGAAATCGTCGTCAGCGAATTATTAACCTTGCTACCAGGTATCGCCTCATAACGCGGTGCAAACAGTTCTTCAAAGGTGTCTAAGGGTTGGGGAGCAATCCCAAAATTGTCTTCGTGGTCGTATTGCGCTCTGACGTTAGTAGTTGAGGTGAGTTTAGCTGTAACCTGCGCTCCATAACGGGTTTGTCCTGGGACAAAGCTGATAGTGGCATTATTGGCAAAACCCGTATCAGCAAAGCGATAATAGGCACGACCTTGAATCCCATTAGCAATCTTTCTTTCAGCTTCTAAACGGTAGGCATCACCTCTGACTTTTCCCACAACATCAGAATCATTAGTGGAATGAGCATATTCTGCGATTAACTGACCGTTGTCACCTAAAGCAATCAGCGCATCTGCACCGTAAAGTTGAAAGTCGCGTACCCCATGATTTTCTTGAACGTAAGTTGCTCCTATCCAACTTTCGGAGTTAAGTTTGCGGGAAAGATTATATTGCAAACGACCAGCATAGATGCTCCCGTCAGAGTCTTCGCTGTCATATTGATAGCTAACAACAATCCGACGTACCAATACTTGTCCGGTTCGATCGATATCGGTGCGAAGAATCGGTTCGCGGAATAATAAAGTACCGCGATCGTAGTCGATTTCGTAGTCTGGGCCTCGGTTAAGCTGTTTGCGTTCTAATACAGTTCCAGGACGATTGAGTTCTTCTAACTCGATAAAGACATTTTCACTACCTGCTTGTAATAGTCTGCGAGAGAGGAAGTAATAACCACTAGTACCATCGGGAGCAATAGTATCCCGTTGAAATCCTTCTAAGTGGTCGCCATAGAAACCCGTAATTTGTAGGTTTCCTAAGTTGTAGTTAGCTTTAAAACCGTGGAGTTGACGGGTGATAGAAGTAAATTGCTGCGATCGCCGCGCAAATTCTTCTGTGTTATAGTCACCCCACATCGCATAATCAGGATCGGAGCTAGGGGTACGAGCTGAACGCTCAAAACGCAAAAATACACTGTCAATGGAAGGAGCAACCACATCAACTTTCGAGCTATCGCCGTAGACCGGATAGTTTTGCTCGCTGAATTGGTAAGTTCTAAACAGGCGATTATCGCAGTTGCAATCTTCATTGAGGCTCCGAGAACTGTTGTATGCGCCTGTAAATAACCATTCTCCGATCGCACCAGTGGCAAATATCGCGGAATGAAAATCTAATTGCGTTCCGTTGTTTTTGTCAGGAGGGAGAAAATCACGGAAACTACCGTAATAATTTGTACCTCTAGCACCCAATCGTAAATCTATTACTCCAGTAACTAAACTTGGACGTAGTGCCGTTTCAAATTGCAATTGGGTGAAGGCTTCTAAATCATTTGCGATCGCGCGAATTGTCACAGTTTCAGCCTTCAGTTGCGATCGCAACGTAGCTGTAAATTGCCCTGCTTTCGCCTCCACTTGAAATCCCGGTTCATTGGGTTTGAAGTCTTTCCCAACCAATTCCCCAGCAGTGGGTATAAGGGTGACAACAGCATTACGATTAGAACGATTGCCACTTGCATCGATGAGTTGACCCCGGATTGTCGCCGTAGAACGTCCATCCGCCGGGATACGAGACTCAACTGTTTCTAAAGTTAATTGCTGCGGCGTTCCCCGTACTGCAACTTGCACTGTTACAGGGGGTTCTGTTCCTCCAACACTTTGTGCAGAGATGGTGTTTGTACCTTCTTTCAACGAGACACCATACCATGTCTGTGTTACTAAGTTGGTGGTAGCATCAGTTTCCGTCCGTCCCACTAAAGAAGGATCTACCAACGCCCCATTTACTCGTAATTCCACTTGACTACCAGCGGGAAACTGTACAATCACCGTACTAGCTTGTACATCTACAACACTGTCAGCCGTCGGAGTCAGGATTTTTATTGCTGTAGAGATAGGGACAGTAGGAGACATGGGGAGATTTTCATTTACCCCTTGTTTCTTTGTCCCCGCGTCCTCTACTCCTGCAATTTTGCGTAATCCTCTAGGCAAACCTACAGAAGTTGCTGGTTGAAATGGTTGTATTTCTGTTGGAGAAGCATGAAACAGGGTTTCAGTATCTTTGCGTTCGTCGTTCTTATCCTCTATTCCTACTATTTTGTGTGAACCTCTGAGCAAATCAACAGAAGTTTCTGGTTGAAGCGGTTGTATTTCCGTTTCACTTAGCTGGACATCTGGAATTTCAGAAGCCGATGCTGAAGAAGTTGAGGCAAATTCGAGAGGTGGAGAATTCAAACCCTCTCCTATTCTAGGGGAGAGGTTTTCCACATCTGGTGAAAAGCCAGGATCTTCGACACTCTTTTCTGCTTGCGAATGGGAATCAGGGAAAAGAAGGTTTTCACTAGTGATTTCTGCTTTAACAATTGTAGGGTACAAAACAAGGCAGAGAGCTACTGGCATCACCCCCATCAATCTCAGGTTAAATATAGTTACATAGTGCAGTCTGGGTTTCATTTCTTGACTGGCTCCTGAAATGTTGGGGTTACAGCGAAGTTCATGCGTACTAAGCCACCAGGCTCTAAATGCACCAAGCGAGATTGGCTATTTCGTTCGCGGAATTTTTCGTTATGAGCTAGGGTGTAACCCCCTACACTGCTGAGGTCTAGTACACCTGTGTGGTATCCAGGTAAGGCATTAGCTAGAGAGAACAAACCATTAGGATCTGTAGTGATGCGGTTTCCATCCTCTAGAAAAATCACCGCATTTGGTATCCCAGGCTCACCACGCTGTTGTTCCCCGTCAAAGTTTTTATCAACAAACACCCGACCGATAATCGTGCCACAGTCAGAAACGATTCCTGGACGAATTTTCAATTGGTGCGTTGCTGGACCATCCTTAGTACTAAAACGGTTATCAGCTCGTTGAGCATTAACGATCGCAGTGTTACGACCATTACCACGCAGTGCATCAGCTGTTAGTTGAGCAGCGTAGGCAATATTCAAGACTTTCCCTGTGGGAATTGTTACGTCTGTGCGGAATGTCACTGTGTTACCATTGCGTTCTGAAGCGATCGCGACTGGTTGACCATCTAGCTCTCCCTGCACAGATTTCGGCAAGAATTGGAATCCTAAAGGTAGGTCGTCGGTGACAAATATATTGCTCAAACCAGCATCAGCAAGATTTTTTACCGACAGGCGGTAGATTACCGTATCTCCAGGTTCAGCAGTAGCGCGATCGCCTGTTTTGATAATCTGTAACTGATTGGCTTGACACAAATTTGTGGTGAATTCAAAGGCTAATAAATCCAGTCCCACCGTTTCTGCATTGGGAACTAAAACAACTGTTTGCTCTAGTCTGGTTTCACCTGTAAGACTGATTGGTTGACCATCCAAAGAACTAGCGACATATCGCACAACACCATTGCCTTGTGTTCCATTGCTAGCAAGGATTTCAATCTTGACCCGCCGCTGTTTGTAAATAGAATTTGGTGGTGGATTAACTACAAAAATGTAGGTTCTACCTGGATCAGTTTGACCCTTATTGGGATCGAGTAGGAAATTGTAAACACCCGCAGGGTTATTCGTAACAAAGTAGGGATTACTATTCTCGGTATTTGGAGATTTCCCACCAGGAACGTTGTTATTAGGAATATCTGGTAACTCTGTTCGGGTCAAAGCAACCAAACTGCCCAATTCTGTCCCCGTTGGGTCGCTAGAGTTCGGTTCGTATACCCCAACTGAAAAACCTGTATAGTCAGGTAAAATTGTCCCAGCGCAACCTAAAATCCGCCCTAATGGATCGAGTAATGGGCTAGGGCTAACATTGATTTGCTCAGAACTTCCTTGATATTGATAATTGCTAGCAGAATCTGTATAAGTATAAGTAGCTTGATTTATTAATGGCAAAGACGCAACCAGATTGTTAGTTTGTTGCGCGATCGCTGGCATAGATATAGTAGTATGCAAAAAACTTCCCAGAAGAACAGTAGCTGTTAACCGTCGCCACCAGCTACCGCTAAAAGTAATTTGCTTTTGGTTTTGAGGACGGCTCACTAAACACATCTCCTGTGAAATGTCAAGCTTGTTGTTAATAAAAGCACTTCTTTATTTGTGGAAATCTAGTTAAGCCAAAACCCTTTAAAAATCTCGTTTCCAGATGGAATCTGAAAATATTCTTGATTGCAGCTCTTTTTAGAGTCAGCAAGGCGGCATGTTAATCAGCGAATTTGGGTTTGATAAGTTGCCTTGACTGTTGTCTTCGCCGCAAGTAACGGAATCTGCAAACGGATATGGGTGTAAACGGTGGCTGGGGCTGGTTTGGTTTCCACTTTGCCGCCAGGAAGAGTAACTTTAACCGTAGGATTTTCGACAAAGCTACGCCCGCCATCAATGCTATAAGCAACTTTGGCATTTTTGGCGACGTTGACAGAATTCAGTACGTAGACCATTCCTTTGGGAATAGGTTGATTAAAAGTCAAATTCTTCACTGGGCGATCGCTCTGATTTTCGCCACTCAAGGTATATCGCAATACATCTCCGGGTCGCACTACAACTTGACCTTTCAAAGGTTCCCATTTCTGGCTTTGCTTACCCTGCCGATCCTTTGCCACCACCTGCTTTTCTGCTTCTAAACGCAATTGAATTTGCCCTTGAGTTTTGATATTCTGAGCAACAGCACTTTCTGAGTGCCATACATTTGCGATTCCCGGAATTTGACCGAGAAATGGAACTGTAGCAATGAGAGCGAATGCTCCTAAACCTGCAAGAGAAACACGCTTCATATAAATAAATAACCTCAAAAAAAAATTCCAGAATGTGAATTATTGACTTATCTTTCCCAGCTTTTGCTAAGAAAAAATCACTTTTCTATTTGCTCGCTGTTTGGGGTTGGGGATAAGGTCAAATGGTTCGCAGACTCTTCTGTAGCAGAGTCTGCAAACTTCAAAGTCCCCAATTCCAAAGAATTAGTTCACTTTGCGTTGGAAGGTAAATGTTCTTTGAATACCTGGTGCGATCGTGTCAGTTACAGTATCCACATACTTAGTAACATCAGCGTTTGTCGTAGTCCCAGTTTGGTCAATGCCAGAGTTAGTAGCTGGATTACCACTGAAGAATTGGATGGTTGCACTCCCGGAATCCTTAGCTGAACCAACAATGTTGCTAGTATCAATTTGACCGTTGGTATCGTTGTCTAGCGCCCAGTTATTGGGGCTTTGCGTACCATCTTCAGTAATCACAACTTTGTTAGCATTCAAAATCACATTACCGGTTCCAGATTGAGGATCGGAAATATTTGTGTATTGAATTTGGTACTCAATAATGTTTCCTGGTGCAGGCTTCTTCGCATTGATACTGAATGTGCCATCATTTCCCTGGACTACAGGCCCAGTTCCTTGTAAAACTCGCGACACTTTCAGCAGTTTCAGGAAGCCAGTATACACGCGATCGATAGTGATGTTAAATGAATCAAAGATATTATCGTTTCCAGTATCCTTGATTCCATCAGCATTGGTATCTGTCGTGTAGTTGTCAATCGAAGCAGTGATGGGTACTGGGAAGCCTCTATTAATATCAGTAGATAACTGCGTTCCCGGAGGTAAATCAACTTCTACACCATAGTTGATACTTGCACCAGGAGCAACGTTGGGTATTGTAATTGCTGTACCAGCTATTGTAAACACTCCCGTTGCACTATTGTAGGTATAGACAGCAGACTGACTACCGTAGGTAATAGTCACCTTCGTATTATTCGGTAAATCTCCTATAGTTGTTGGTGCAGTTGGCTCTATCTTCAAAACACCTGAGTCAGTACCACTATTCTTAATAGTGTTGGTAAAGCCAACTGATTGTGGGTCAAGTGTACTACCAGGTGCTGTACCAGCAGGAACCAGAGAAGATTTGTTGGTGAAGTCATCGTTAGTCAGACCTGATGGCCCAGTAGCATCTGGGGCATTTTGCGGCCCGTTGAGTAACGCTGAAGCAACAGGTGCTTGCACCGTGAAGACGTTCGCCTCACCGCCTGTACCAGTACCACTGTTGTTATTACCCGTGTCAGTTCCAGTTTCTGGAGTTGCTGGATTGTTAATATAGCCATCATCAACGTTGGCGGACGGAAGAGTATCGGGAACACCATCACCATTGGTATCTGTACCTGTAGGAGGTGTCATACTGCCTGGGGAGCCGTCGTAATTGCTGGGATTTTGGTCGCCGGATTCGTCGTAGACTGGGAAATTGCTAGTAGGCGTTTGACCAAACAATTGAGCGATATTAGCGACAGTTAAAGGTGAAGATGCAGTTGATTCAACAGCTAGCTGAATCGAGAAGCCATTTACAGTTGTACCAGGAGCAATGGAAGTAATAGTAGCTGGATTATTGATAAAACCAACTCGTGTTACACCTGCGAGTGTATCAGCACCTTTTAAGGGAAAAGTTTTCCAATTGGCTGTATTAGCATCAGTTGTAACTAAATCGGTGGTATAAACTGCTTGCCAACCAGGAGGCGGAGTTGGTGCTACTGCCAAATCTGTACCCGCAGGAATCGCATCAGAAACCAAGATATGGGTGCTAGCAACACCATCAACGTTGATGCTTGTACCCGTCAAAGCTGCTGGTGTAATTCCCTGTCCTGTGGGATCGTTGGACTCAACTCGTAAACTCAAATCGTAGGTCAACTTGTCATCTGTAATTGCACTGGTGCCAGCATTGTTATAGCCACTGCGAATCTTGAGAATAGTGGCTAAAGCATAGGTCTTAACCGTTAAACCAACCTTAATTTGCTCTGTGGCGCTAGCTTCCCGCGTACCATTAACTGGTGCGCCAGATACTTCACCAGCACTACCATCGGGGTTATCTACGGTGAATATGTCACCACCATCAGGACTCCGCAGTTGGTTTTGAGCATCACCAGGAGTATTACCAAGAGTAACGGTAATGACATCATTAGTTTGAGCACCAGCTTGTACAGTTACTGGCACACGCACCAACACAGTACCGCTAACCGGAACTGAGGGTGTGTCTACGCCGCCTTGGGGGACGTTTATCCAAGTTTGACCACCGTCAGTGCTATATTGCAGGCTATTAACTGTACCACCATTTGGTAATGTGCCAGAAACTGTACCTGGTCCAGTTGTTGTCGCTTGGTTGGGAATGTGGAATTTGGTAGGGTCATTACCTACGTTGGTCAAGGTATAGGTGTAGATTAGTAAGTCGCCAACTGCAACATTACCGCCATTGTTATCTGTTACACCAGACGCTGTGACGGTGATTCCAGCAACCTCTGCTATGCTAACAACGACAGTGTTAGAAGTGGCATTTATAGTTGTCCCTGGACTGTTGGGATCTTCGTAGGTTGCTGTTGCAGTGTTACTGATAGATGTACCCGCAGTAGTTCCGTCAGCTAATACAGGTGCGAGAAATTGGAAAAGGCTACCTGTTAATAATGCTGTTGCTACTAGAAATTGGTAAAATTTACGCTGCTTATTTACAGATTGATTTCGATTTACCATAGAGCTAGTTTGTTTGCTGAACTTGTATCTTGGATTTTGAGACAGGATAAAGTTCGGCAATTCCCTTTTAGGAATTACCGATTATGGCTTCCCAAAACTTCAACGTTTTGGGAATGCATATTTAAGGAGTTAAATTATTGACACTCCTTGGAAATTATATTGAGACAATAACCAGAAAGAACTTGTCTAGTTGTTTTACGCTTACCGTTGAGAATCAAAACTGGCAATCGCAAATATGTGTAATTTATTACTGTATTTTGCTGAATTAGAGATGTAAATAGCAATGTAGCTTTTAAAGCAAAAAAAATCTTCCGTATAAATAAGTAACTTCTCTAGCTGTGAATGACTACATCAAAGCTGAAAAATTAACTTTATTTTGGCAACACACATAACAATTTTAGTGGTTTAATCAGATGCAAAAAACCCTAAAACTTATATATAAAGATGTTTCTGAGTCTTTGTTGTCAGAAATATATAAGTCATTTAGATCAAAAAAATTGAACGTTAAATAAGCGATCTAGATTGCTTAAATGGGATAGCAATTTCAACAAATGCAATTTTGTCATAAAAAAATGCGATTTAATCATACTTGTTTACCGTGTTAATGCTGAAGAAGGGAAGCTATTTTATTTTTCCATAACATTCAAGGTATGCGTGTAAATACTAAAAACAGAGATTACTAGTATTAAAGTTTTACAAGAATCATTCCTCTCAATACTAAACATACCCGATATTTTTAGTCGGGTATGTTTGACTGGTATTTTTGCTCGTGTTAGTATCAGGCTACAAGTGACAGACAAACAGGGAAAGCTAGTTTATGACTCAGGCAATCAAAACCCAGACCCAAACCCAAACCAGCACTGCCTACTTTCAAGCCTTGAAGTGTAAGGAATGTGGTGCGGAATATGAACTCAAAGCCAGTAATGTTTGTGAGTTATGTTTTGGCCCGTTAGAAGTCAAATATGACTACAACGCCCTACGTCTGACTGTCACTCGTGAAACAATTCAAGCTGGGCCGAATTCAATTTGGCGCTACCGTCCCTTTTTGCCTGTCGCAACTGACAATGTTATAGATGTGGGAACTGGTATGACTCCCCTAGTTCGTTCCCACCGTCTTGCTCGTCGCCTGGGTCTAAATAAGCTTTATATAAAAAATGATGCTGTGAATATGCCCACCTTAAGCTTTAAGGATCGGGTGGTGTCAGTCGCTCTATCCAGAGCGCGGGAGTTAGGTTTCACTACTGTTTCTTGCGCTAGCACTGGTAATTTAGCAAATTCTACAGCTGCGATCGCAGCTCATGCCGGTTTAGACTGCTGTGTGTTCATCCCCGCAGATTTAGAAGCCGGTAAAATTATCGGTAGCTTGATCTACAGTCCCACCCTCATGGCCGTCAAAGGCAACTACGATCAAGTCAATCGTCTCTGTTCGGAAGTTGCTAATACACACGGTTGGGGTTTTGTCAACATTAACCTGCGTCCTTATTACTCTGAAGGTTCTAAGACGCTAGGTTTTGAAGTTGCGGAACAACTAGGCTGGGAACTACCGGATCATGTTGTTGCTCCCTTGGCTTCTGGTTCGCTCTTTACAAAAATTTATAAAGGGTTCCAAGAATTTATCGAAGTTGGTTTGGTAGAAAACAAGAGCGTCCGTTTCAGCGGCGCTCAAGCTGAAGGTTGTTCGCCTATCGCCCAAGCCTTTAAAGAAGGACGCGACTTTATTAAGCCAGTAAAACCGAATACAATAGCGAAATCGCTAGCGATCGGCAATCCAGCAGACGGTATTTATGCTGTGGAGCTAGCTCACAAGACTGGTGGTAACATTGAATCAGTCAATGATGCCGAAATTATTGATGGCATCAAGTTGCTGGCAGAAACAGAAGGCATCTTCACAGAAACGGCTGGTGGTACAACCGTGGCCGTGCTGAAAAAACTGGTAGAAGCTGGCAAAATTGATCCAGATGAAACTACCGTGATTTACATCACAGGCAATGGTTTGAAAACCCAAGAAGCCATCCAAGGCTACGTTGGTGAACCCTTGACTATTGATGCTAAACTGGATAGTTTTGAACGCGCCTTGGAGCGATCGCGTACTCTTGATCGCTTGGAATGGCAACAAGTTCTCGTTTAGTTAGGAGTTAGGAGTTATGAGTTTTTTATATTCATAACTCTTTACTCTGAACTTTATTTCTAACTCTCCACTCTTCACTTTTTACTTCTATGGCTGTAAAAGTTTTAGTTCCTACGACTCTTCAGAGTTTTACTAATAATCAAGCTACTTTAGAATCCAGCGGTAGCACTATTGCTGAATTGTTAGATTCCTTAGAACAAAGCTTTCCCGGTATTAAATCTCGATTGTGCGATGAACAAGGTAAGCTACGTCGGTTTGTAAATTTTTACGTCGATAGTGAAGATATCCGCTATCTAGATGGTATAAACACAGCCTTGAAAGATGGCGATGAAGTCAGTATTGTTCCTGCTGTTGCTGGTGGTTAATCTTAAAAACATCTACCTAGATTTAGCAAATGAACGTATGTAGGCTTGCCACAAATGGCAGGCTTATTTTTATTGGTTTCAAATTCAGTATATCGAAAACTTTTGTAAATGATTTTAACCGCAACTAGAAAAGAATTCCTGGGAATTTTTAGCTTTTGACTGACCTACTCTAAAATTCAAAATAGCAGGAGACTGTACAGAGATCGTTTAACATTCACATTAGATTCTCAACAATCCTCCAGCGTAGTAGTTTACGACCACTGGAATCTTTATTATCAACTCGAAGGAGTCAATTCACGCCTTGTGTAACGCTCCAAGGCTTCGAGAACTCAAAGCCTTGGAGGAAATTGAGCAAGAATCTTGGCTAAGTCAATGAAAAAGTTTTTGCTCTTTAGCTTGCAGTTATAAACATAAAATCATCGAAATGCTGGTATTGATAGTTGATTGGTAAGTATTTGGCAATTTGGCAGTTTTTTATTATCATATTTTGATATGTTGAAGAAATTACCAAGATGTTTTTACTTTTTATACAAAGGATGGGCTAAAGCCCATCTTTTTTATTGCTAATTAATTGGCACTTTAGTGTTAGGTTACAATTGATTTTATATATAGCGATCATAAATCATTTGTCAGAAAAAATTCTGAAAATCCGATAAATACGTAATTTAAATTCCTGTATTTTCTCACGTTTAAATCCAGATTGCTATCTGAGTCTCAATCCGGTTCGGGTAAGTTTTTTTGATAAAAATTTAGACCGCAAAGATGCGATAAATCGAACAATATTGATATGAGTCCTATATACTAGATTAGGAAAATATCAGGTTTTAGGGTATTTGCACACATCCTATAGGAGGATGCCCGATGAATATAATAATTAGTAAATTAATTTGGGATGTTGTTATGCACTGGATTTATATAGGTTTGGTGGTGAGCCAAACCTTTTTTATATCTATTCAAAATATGGCATTGGGCACTAAAGGAGATATGTTGATTATTATACCAACTTTCTAAAGTTTCCCAATAAATCAATCTCCGCTTCTCCCAAAGTTCTGAGTGCATCCTGTGGGAAGCCGTAAAAGTTTCTTATGATGTGAAACTAAAATTAAAAACTAAAAGTACTACGCAGAATGCCGATAGTAACTGAGTCACTATCTGGTGTGTTACCAGGCTGGATAAGATGAATTATCCCTGGTGTAATACTAATATTATCTGTTAGGTGAAAACGATAAAATGCCTCAATTTGAGTGGTCGTACCTGGTTGCCCACCTGCACGTCCTAAACCTGTATTGATAAAATCAGGGACATTATTTCCTACAGGTAAGTCGCTACTAGTGATTTTAGGAGGTTGACCGACATAAATTCCTCCTAAATTTCCTTTAGCAAATAAATCAGGGAAATTCAGAAACACCATATAATTTGTCGTTTCTACACTTCCCGATTGCCCAGGAATATAAGATTTAGTATAACCACCCCACGCACCTGCACTAATGCGGGGAGAAATTTGCCAAGTGAGAGTCGCACCCACGGCGTTGGTTTGTAGCGGTGCTGATTTTCCAGTAGTAGTATTAACTGTAGTTAAGCATTCATCACCAACAAAGGTTAGCAAACAACCATCTGAAGCGTAATTGTTAACGTAATACAAACTTAAATCTAGAGTATCGGTTGGTGTCAGCAGTAATTGCACGCCTGTAGTGGTAGTTCCATCAAATAAACCGCTACCTTTACCGGGATTTCCTGGTTGATAACTAGTATAAATTGCTTGTAAACTAGCGCGTTTAGCAAATTGCCAATCAATAGCTATACCACCGTGACCATATCCCATATTTAAAATTGGGTTTCTTTGGGCAAAATAAGATAATGGCCCTGTTGCAGCACTTTCTACCCGATTGGGGCCTCGGAAAGCAGCTGGAATACTTACGCCTTCTGTTCCTACCATTACTGCTAATTTATTTGTCACCAGCCAATGAAAATTTAGGTCACTTACAATCAAGCTATCTGTAGGAAATTCGTAGCCAAGAAAAACATCATTCCGAGAAACACTATTGGTAAATCTAGGCGAAGTTTTTCCTCTACCATCTAAAAGACCTGTAAACAAGTAACTACCGGGAGTGATTTGACTAGTTAAATACAACTGCGCCAGGGAAATAACATTAATATTTGTCCCTGCATCATCTGTATCCTTTTGTCCATCTCTAGGATTAACATCACCACGATTGTTAGTTCGTCCTTGAATGCCAACTATCAGTAGTCCACTGAGTTTAGTTGTTGTTGAGAATTGGTTGGCTTCAATTTCAGCAGTTTTGGCTTCTAAATTATCGACACGACCCTGCAAAGTTGCTAATTCAGGAGCAAATTCTGACTGTAATTTTTGTAAGATTGCTAAATCTTCACGAGTGACTAAATCGCTGGTGGCTGTAGTGATTAATTCGTTGACTCTATCTAAACAAGCATTCACACCCGCAGCAAATTCATACCGAGTTAAGGCACGATTACCGCGATAGTTGTTATCTGGATAGCCAGCTATACAACCATAACGTTCTACCAAAGATTGCAAAGCTTGGAATGCCCAATCGTTGGGTTGTACATCCTTGAGTTGAGATACCGATGTAACTTGGGACATCGGTTCTTCTGGGGAGATGGAGGAGGATGAGGGAATAATGTTATCGCCCTTAACTTCTATTTCCTGGGTAGTTTCTGGATTGATGTACTCTTGTGATAATGCTTTTTGTGCAACTCCATTTACTCCCGCAATTAGTAACCATGCTAGCATCCAGGTTCTGCTATGACTGGGGCTAATAAGTCTACCTTTCAATTTTTTACACTCTTGCTCACATATTTAAGTGAAGAGTGTATTCGCGATCATCGAGCGTTCACATGGGGACATTTACGGATTTTGCCCCAAACTAGACTTAATGCTTCTGGGCAACTTTTGAAAGGGCGAGTATAACAGGGTATTAGGGAGTGGGGACTGGGGACTAGGAAAGAGTTTTCTCAATCCCTAATCTTCAATTCTCTAACCCCGAATTTATGGCAAATCGTTCACGCAAGCTGACGCCAAAAGCCTCTAAACTAAATCAACCTGGTGCTGGTGCGATGAAACGCGTCGCTAAAAAACCTCAGAAAAAATTAAAACGAGGAAGTTGGTTGTCGTCAATACTAGCGATCGCAATTCTCTTAAGTAGTGCTAGTCTATTTATGGCTTTTGCCTGGATTAGTGTTCTCTTCATCTTCAATCCAGACGAGGTAAGCTGGCTAAATAAAATTTTACCTGCATGGGCACAAATCCCCCTTGGTAAACACGAACGCCCCCAAACTCTCAAACAAATTCAACTCGATTTAAGTAAAAAAAACCAAATATTTGGGGAAACTCTGCCTTTACATCAGGATGTCAAAAGCTCATTTTTATTACCAGTTTTTCAACAACGTGCTAATTGCCAATTTGATTGTGAAGAACTTGTGGAACTTAGGGTTTACGAGCGCTCAGTTGAGTTAGAGTTTAAATCTCAGTCAGAAAATTATTACTATCTAGCAACTCAATTACCTATAACTGGCCCAGATGAATCCTTTTTGATTTCTTCTTTGCTTGATGAAACTTCAGAACCCCAGGATATCAGTATTCCCCTACCTTTAACTGAAGTGCAACGCTTTGAAGGTAAGACACCATCATCAGGAGTTTGGTTTGATTTGCGCGGTAAACGCCAACAAGGAACTGGTACTATCCGCTACGGTTACGTCGTATACTACAATCCAGAACGCACGAATTTACTACAAATGTTGTCTTGGATTAGTCCTAATGGACAATTGCCCAAATGGCAGCAGGTAACTGGTGATGGTACAAAAGAGTTAGTTGTCGATCAAACAGTAGGTTTAGAACCGCACTTACAGGTTTACCAAGTCAAGCCTTTGAAGCTGTTCCTCAAACCAATTCAATTGGAGGCGATTACCCTCAAATCATCAACTTTCAAGGATTCTGGATACCAGAACGCCCTGTCAATTGCCCGTAGTGGATTGTGGACACCAGCTTTTGAATGGTTGAAATTCATCAAGAAACAGCGCAAAGGAGTTTTACCAGAAGCTGCGCAAGCGCAAATGGATGTGATTCGCTTGCATTCTCAACTTACTAAAACCCAAGCCCAGAAAATTTGGGCAAGTCCTAGTCAAGAAGTGCTGGCAGATTTGATTGATGGTCGCTGGGAAAAAGCTTTACAGGTGTTTGAAGCGTCGCCACATAATGCCCAAGAAATTGCTACTCTACTTAAAGCTGATAAAAAACGGTTGTGGAATCGCACAGCGGCGGCGTTGCAGCTGAACCCAAATAGACGAGAGGTGCAAGCTTGGTTCGCGTTGATTTTAGCAGTTCAGCGGGGAGAAAGACATACTAATTCTTGGTTAAAGGCGCAACCAAAAATTACAAAAGAAAATCTTGCCTATATTCAAGGTTTGTTGGCAAGACTCAATGGTGAGGGTACAAAGTCGCAAATATCCTCTACTCACCCTAGTCAGATTGTTGGTACGGTGCAACCAATTACTCAAGTTACCAATACCGAATGGCTGCAACCAAATTCCCCGGCAGATTTGAAACTTACGGATAACCAAGTTTGGTATCAGGTGGAGGTGAGTGCATTTAATGACGGGAAACGCTGGCTAAATTTCCCCTTTGAGAATTTCAACCCACCGAAAACTGACGCCGCCAAATTTTTCTGGAAAACTTTGGGAATCACTTCTGACCGGGAAATCCAGATTGTAGTCTGGTTGCCAAATGGAGAACAAAAAATTAATATAGCCGCTATCAAAGCGGTGCAACTACAAGGTAAAGTTTTGCGCCTATTAGCTGCTGGCCCAAAAATTCCAGATAATCAAAACGATGTTCTCCAACCCAAACCTTTGGCTTTGACAAATGCAGCACTGGAATGGGTGCAACCATCTCCTATTACTCTACGAGAGCTGCATCAACAAAATCCCCAAGGGGTGAAGGTAATGCTATCGAGTCTGTGGCAATCTTTACAAAAATCTGGTGAAGTTCCATCTGGTGCTATTCCTAGCTTTGAACAGATGCAAGAAAAATTGGGTGATTGGCCCGTTCAAGTGATTGATTTAACAAATAACGCTCAATCAGAAATAATCCTGACTATCTCACCAGAAGCAATAGCATCCTTGAATCAGCCGACACCTGAAATTCAGGGAGAAAAACCAGAGCAACGCCGTGACAGGACTATAATTTTGTCTGATGTAAATAAGGTCATTTACACTGATTTTACAGGAAATTACTTACAAAGACTCTCGGCGATCGCCAAGCTTTCAGGGGTGCAATCCTTAGCTTTACTGGTAGAAAATGCTCATAACTACAGTTTGAGGCGCTGGTCAGAGAAAAATCAGCGCTTTGAATAACGCACCCCTGACTCAAATTTCCCCTTTTCTCAAATTTAGATTAGAGAGGGGAAAAGCGTAGGCGTAGCCCGTCGTAGACATCGCTATCTGCAAGACTGACTTATTCTTCTTTTTGGTTGGTTTCGGCTAGACGTTGGTGCTTTAGGTTTTCTAACTGCTGTAACAGGGAGTCTACCTCTGCTTGTAAATGCATCAATTTAGCTTGCTGGTCGTCTTGATAATAAGACTTGGTTAACTTACTGACCCAGGCAGTCTGGGACTCGCGATCGGAAACACTAGATAAATAAGTAGGCATCGCTAATTAAATCCACTATTTAACTCACACCATTAGAAATATTATAATAATGCTCTTTTAAGCTTTATTAAATTATTGTATATTTTCAATCAATTACTCTAATGGATTTTGGGTTCAATCATAAAAGACGGTGATTAGAATGGCTGTGTTCCATTAAAAAAAACACTGACCCAAGTGTGTAAAGCTTCCCTACACTAGACGCTACTTAGGAATAGCTAATTTATAGCTTATCAATTATGGTTGTACAAATGATTATCGCCGTTTTTAGGGAATTTACGCAAGAAATTATATGTAGACTATATCAAGAATTACGCTAAATTATGAAAAAATGTAGGGCGAAGCACTTACACTTGGTGCAGTCTCTCGTAGAAAGGGAGGTAGAAGACTATCATCAAAAAGGGACAGCCTCTTAAGTATTTTCCTATCTTTACTGAAGCGAATAGGGGTGGGAAAATACACTGATACAGTTGACTAAACGAAGGCACTCAAAGCGGCTTTAACCACGGATAAATCAGCATTTCAGAGAGTTATGAGGTAAGTCTGTGAATAGGGAATAGAAAAAAAGGATAGATACGTACTGAGTCTTGTTCAAAAGTCAAATAAGAGTTCTATAGATTTACAGATGACTTTTCACCTCGTCAGTATCCTCTAAGCTAATTTGTTGAAGCGAAGGTCGCCGTGGCGGTTTATGATAAATTAACGTTCTAAATAAAATAGCAAGTGAAACGCCTGCACCACAAAAAATAATATTCTTAACAAGATTCTTTGGAATTAGGGAACTCGGAACGGGTAACTGGTAAGGAAAAATCTACTTTCTTCCTCTTTCCCATTTTGCGGTTCCCTATCCCACCCTTTCTAAATATCCAATCCTTACATTAAGAAATTTTAAATCCCGTGACTTTGAGCCTGTCTGTTGCTACATCTCATCGCCAACCCTGGCCAGGACTGATAGAAGCCTATCGCGAATACTTGCCTGTCAGCGAAGAAACACCGATTGTCACTCTATTGGAGGGCAACACACCTCTAATACCAGCGCCAGCGATCGCAGAACGCATTGGCAGACAAGTACGGGTTTTTGTAAAATACGATGGTCTGAATCCCACCGGTAGTTTCAAAGACCGGGGGATGACTATGGCAATTTCCAAGGCCAAGGAAGCAGGGGCAAAAGCAGTAATTTGTGCCAGCACGGGCAACACCTCAGCCGCCGCCGCCGCTTATGCCAGACGTGGAGGCATGAATGCCTTTGTACTGATTCCCGACGGCTATGTGGCACTGGGCAAGTTAGCTCAAGCGTTGTTGTACGGCGCAGAAGTATTGGCAATTAAAGGTAATTTTGACCAAGCGCTAGAAATTGTCCGCGAGATGGCCGAAAGCTATCCGATAACTTTGGTGAATTCGGTCAATCCCTACAGACTAGAAGGACAAAAAACAGCAGCCTTTGAAGTTGTCGACGCATTGGGTGACGCACCAGACTGGTTGTGTATTCCCGTGGGAAATGCCGGAAATATCACAGCATATTGGATGGGATTTTGTCAATATCATCAAGCCAGAAAGTGCGATCGCCTACCCAAGATGATGGGATTCCAAGCCGCAGGAGCAGCCCCCTTAGTACACGGTCAGCCAGTGGCGCATCCCGAAACCCTAGCGACAGCAATTCGCATTGGCAACCCTGCAAGTTGGGATTTAGCGATCGCAGCCCAAACCGCCAGTCAGGGAAATTTCCACGCCGTTACCGATGCCGAAATTCTCGATGCTTATCGACTTTTAGCAGCATCAGAAGGTATCTTCTGCGAACCTGCTAGCGCCGCTTCTGTAGCCGGGTTGTTGCAGGTGAAAGACCAAGTTCCCACAGGGGCGACAGTCGTTTGTGTTCTCACAGGCAATGGTCTAAAAGACCCAGATACAGCCATTAAACACAATCACAGTCAATTTCAACAAGGTATCGCGGCGGAACTGGGCGCAGTAGCCAAGGCAATGGGATTTTAGGGCATTGGGTATGGGAAGAGGCAGGGGGGCACAGGGGCACAGGGGCAGAGGAGAAAAACTTACTGCAACTTCTCCCCTGCTCCCCTACTCTCCGTCCCTGCTCTTTCGTGTGCCAAGCTATCAATAGCATCACCCAAGGCAGTAGTCAGGTTATTGCGAGTTTGGGCGTGATTGTCCTGCTCAGTTTTCAAAGCTTGCAAGAGGCGATCGCGTTCTTTAATTGCGGCGATAAGTTTAGCTTGCAAGTCTTCCACAGATTTTAGCTGTTCTATTTCTTGTTGAATTGCTACTGGTGTCCCAGCAGCCAGTGTGTCTACTTCAAGACCTTGGAGTTTATGCAGTTCTGCCTTGAGAGAGGCGATCGTCTGTTGGGAAAGTTGGGCATCTGTGCGGCGTTGTTCTGCTTCTGTATTGTAAAGCTGGCGCCATTTTTGGGCACTCTCCCAAGCCGTATCGCGCTCGTGTTGCAACTGTGCCATCTGCTCTTTGATTACCTGGATTTCTGTCAACCACTGTTGTGTTAAATCTTGATTCATAGATTAATAGTCATTAGTTAGGAACTCTCCCTCACTTCGCACTCGGTATTCTTGCGGTAGAAAGATAGATGCGATCGCTACGCAAAATTTAGCACAGTAGTTAATAAACCCAACCAGTTTTAACTCTAAATTATGCCAAAGCCTCGTTTTTTTCGCTTCTTTCGCCACCTCAATTGGCGCACGATTAAAAAAACTTTTTCCAGAACAATCGAAAGGCGACTTTTAGGACTCGCCTCGGAAATCGCCTACAATGCAATGCTATCGCTGTTTCCAGCAATTCTTGCTATCATCACAGCCATTGGCTTATTGGCAGAATCTTTACAAAACACCTTTAAGCAACTGGCGGCACAACTAAGTCAAGTCCTACCTGAACAAGCCCTGGATCTGATTCGTGATTTTGCCACCACAGAAATTACCAATTCCAAAAACAGCGGTTTGTTTTCTCTAAGCTTTGTATTAGCAATTTGGACTGCTTCTGGGGCGGTGAGTACAGCAATGACAGCCCTCGATCAAATCCATCAAATTCCTTCAGAAAACATCCGCCCCTTTTGGAAAGCCAAACTTGTCTCTCTGGGATTAACAGTCGGTACTATGTTGCTTTTAGTATTGGCTTCTTTCTCAGTGTTTACTAGCGACTGGCTTTTAGGAATAGTAGTGCGCGAAAATAGTTCTTTGATCTTTTTGTTGGATCTTTGGCTACTGTTACGCTGGCCTTTAGCTTTAAGTATTGTCGCTGTCGCCTTTGGCTTTGTCTATCGCTATGGCCCAAGCAAGTGGAACTCAGGTACGCCAATGATGCCTGGAGCAATTTTAGCAGCTGTTTTTTGGGCAATGTTGTCTGCCCTATTTCGGCTGTATGTGGCGAATTTTGGCAATTATAATAAAGTATATGGTGCTGTAGGAGCTGTGATAGTTTTAATGCTCTGGCTGTCAATGAGTGCTGCTGTTCTGTTAATCGGCGATCAGTTGAACGTGACTGTCGGCGAAGATATGCGCTTAAAAGCCCAGTTAAAAGCCCAGCCGCAATCGCAAGTCAAATATTAATTCGTAAATCCCTGAGAAAATGATTGCAAAAGCTCAGTAGGGGAGTAAAATATCTAACGATTCAATACAAAGTTAGCGATCGCCTCCATGCCTGATTCTCCTCCTCGATTTTCGATGATTGAACCTGATGCCAAAGCACCCACCTTGAAGCGCCTGCGTCAGTTAAGTCGGTTGCTGGATAATGTTATTACCATTCCTGGTACAAAGATTGGTTTTGGTTTAGATCCAATTTTAGGACTCATACCGATTGGTGGTGATTTTTTGGGAATAATGTTTTCTAGCTACATCATTTTAGAAGCAGCACGGCTAGGCGTATCTAGAGCCACTCTAGGTAAAATGGTTTTGAACGTAATCATTGATGGCTTGGTAGGCGCTGTCCCAGTTTTGGGAGACTTTTTTGATTTTGCCTGGAGAGCTAATACTAATAATATCAAGCTCTTGGAAGAATACTTAAAGTTTCCCAGCGAGCAAAAGAGTGCAGACAGATGGTTTATCTTTGCCGTTTTGGTTGGATTGTTGCTAATCTCCATTGTCTTAGTAGCATTGCCTGTGATCCTAATTAGAATCCTGTGGAACGCCGTAACTGGCGGTTAAATTGTTTATTAATAAAAGAATGAAAGATTGGTGGCAAGCTACTTTTCCCAAAGGTCGGCAAAGTCTAGTTATTAGTGATGCTACAGGGTATCCTGTACAAATTGCTTATGGCGAAAGAGGTAGAGGTAAACCGCTAATTTTATTACATGGTATGGGGAGTTGGAGCTACAATTGGCGCCACAGTGTAGCAGCACTATCTAAATATTACCGAGTAATTTGTTTTGATGCCAAAGGTTTTGGTTTTTCTGAAAAACCATTATCTCGTAAAGAACACAACGGTCATCAAGTTATTGAATTTCAAAGAATTATTCAGGCATTATGTGATGAACCCGCAGTAATTGTGGCAGAATCTCTGGGGGGATTAGTTGCCCTTGCTCTTGCTCAAGAAAATCCGCAGTTAATCGGACGGCTTGTAGTAGTAAACGTACCTGTTTTTGCCGAACAGCTACCCCATTGGTCTATGTGGTTGCTTGCCCAAACTCCCCTAGAAGTAATGCAAACAATTGATTCCTTACGTCTGGCATATTTGTTTGCACCTCTATTTAGAGAAGTTATGGCAATAGAAAGACGTAGGGTATTATTCGATCCCTCAATTTTGACGCAGGAAGATATCTATTGGATAACTTACCCGTTTACTGAATTGCCTGGTACGATCGCAAAAGTTGCCGAAGAGTTACAAATAGCCGCGCGAGAAATTGAGAATTGGCAAGCAAATAAGCCCAATATGCTCACCAAAATTCAAAATAACCTGAGTGCGATTAAGTGTCCTACACTAGTTTTATGGGGTGAGCAAGATAGTTGGTTTCCTGCTAGTCATGGTAGAAAATTACATCAACATATCCCTAATTCCAAATTACAGATTTTATCTAACTGCTGTCATGATGCCTCCACTGGTGCTTCTGAGGTGTTGAATAAAACGATTCTTGAGTTTTTGCGAGATACTGACTTTTAAAGAAGAATTCGTATTTTAATGGGAATATCCCAAATATACCAAAACACTTCACAATGACGTGCGAGTGTTTCAACAATAATTACGAATTACGAATTACGAATTAGATAAAAAGAGAGTGGGAGGAAGCATATCAGTCAGCTTTCAAACTCCCACTCTACCATTTGCTGCTGAAGCGAACAGGAATGTATACAGACGTTACCCGTTACTTGGGGGCTAATGCGTAGTTTAACAACAACGCCTGCACGCATTGAATATTCCTGTTGCAGCAAATGCCAAACCTGATTATTGAATTTATTTACTGAGATAAATACTCGGCAAATAATTGTTAGAAATAGCCTTTTGTTTTTGTAAATCACCTAGTAAATAGTGTTTTACAAACGGAATTTGCTTAAGTGGTAGCCCCTGATAATCAAACCCTTGAAGTCGTTTATCTTCATACAATTTAACTTGAATTATCAAAAGCTGGTTGCCATTTTGGCAAGTTTTTAAATTTCCTAATTGCTCATATCTAACTTTTTAAAAGCAGTTAAACCTCTATATAGCAAATAAATTATTCGTACATAACAAGATTCCCGACTTCTTAGAGAAAGTCGGGAATCTAAGCCAAGTTAATTGGCAAAAAGTGTTAATTTAACGGGGTTTTACTTTACAGTAGTATTAATACTGGCGTAAAATAGCAGACAATGAACTATTTTTACGAAGATCCATTAAGTCTGCTAAGGGTTCTGTGCGTGTATCCAGGTGGTGCTTGTGTTCTGCTGGGAGAACAGTTACCAGATGCTTTGTTTTAGGTTGCATCTGCATAAGGGGCATTAGTTGTGGCTGTGGCACAAAAATTGGCTGACTCTTGGGAAGATTTGGTGCCAATTTTTGGTGATGCTTCTGTGCCAAGCGTACCTGATGGCGATTAACCTGTTTTTGAACTTTTTGCGGTTGCTTGGTGCGGTTAAGCATTCGGAAAATCAGCAAGGAACCACCACCACAGCTGAGAACGATCGCAGCAACCATCCATAAAGGTGTAGGATTGCTATTCTCAGAGGGCGGACTGATTGGTTCTTCAACTATAACTGGGATTTTTTCTGGTTCTTCTTGTGGCACGGGGCCAGCATTACCTAAGCTATATAAGGCAAAGGTGCCACCTCCCAGAAACATGGCTAAACACCCGGTTAACAATAGCCAAGGATGATGTGCAACCAGATATATCAGAACATTCGAGCTGTTTCTTAGTCTCGATTTCCTGTTTGTCAGCTCTGGAGTAGCCCTTTTTAATTGGGTTCGCTCGCGCTGTACACTCTGACTTTTTTCCATGATTACTTTCAGATTTGTACCCCTCTAGTCAATAAATTGTACTGGAGGAGTCAAGCATCAGGTATCCGTAACAAAGTTCAGATTTTAGTAGCTTTTTTGTAAAATATAAGCTACAAAATCTGGCTAAATTTTGCCAAAGTTCTGTATTTATTGTGACTTTTTACCGTAATAATCTGAAATCAGTTTGCTGATTTATTCTGTCAGCTAGGAGAATGCCTTTCAAGAGCAAGTTGAATTAACCGATCGACTAATTCTGGAAAGGAGACTCCACTATGTGCCCAGAGTTGAGGATACATACTTGTTGCAGTAAAGCCTGGTAACGTATTGATTTCGTTAATAAATACTTCTTGTGTTGCTTCCACATAGAAAAAATCTACCCTTGCTAACCCAGCAGCGTCAACAGCGGCAAAAGCTTGCAAAGCCATGTCCTGAATTTGACGAGCGATCGCCTCTGGAAGTTGTGCAGGGATCAGTAAATCTGCCCGACCCTCAGTATATTTAGTTTCATAATCATAAAAATCGCTGTCATAAGTAATCTCTCCAATGACAGAGGCTTGGGGTTGATCGTTACCTAAAACGGCACACTCAACTTCTCTAGCGACTACTCCCGCTTCTACAACTAGTCGGCGATCGTAACTGGCAGCACTATCTAAAGCGGCTTCTAATTCTTGGCGCGATCGCACTTTGGCAATACCCACTGATGAACCCAAATTAGCTGGCTTGACAAAAGCAGGATAACCTAATGCTGCCTCAATGTCATCACACAGTTTCGGAAATACGCAAGGATTAGACCAAACTTGCGCTCTAGTTACCGCCTTATATTTTACCTGTGGTAATCCTGCTTGCTCAAAGGCCATTTTCATGGCAATTTTATCCATCCCCATTGCCGAACCTAACACCCCAGAACCGACAAAGGGGACTTGCATCAAGGTGAGTAACCCTTGAATTGTTCCATCTTCACCGTTGGGGCCGTGGAGAATGGGAAACCAAACATCCACTTGGGCAACTTGAGAGGGAGATTGCCAATTGCTCAGAGTTTGGGCTTGAGGGTTGGATGTCAGATTTCCCTCAGAAGTTGATTCTTCCGATTCCAGCAGCGGACTGCCGGTTGTTAAAACCTTTTCGGGTGCTTCTCCTGCCAACCAGCGTCCATCTTTTTGGATGTAAAAAGGCAGTATTTCATACTTATTAGCATTTTGCTCTGCACTCAAGGCTTTAGCGATCGCCCGTGCTGATTTGATCGAAACTTCATGTTCTCCCGAACGACCGCCAAACAGTAACCCCACGCGCAGCTTAGTCATTTTCGGTTCCTCGACACTTCTCAAGCAGATAGCGTATCACAACCTACAAAAATTGCCATATTTTTCTATCTTCTTTTATCAAGGAAGGCAGTTCTTGAAGGAAGGCAGTTCTTGCTGTTCGCGCAGCGTGTCGTAGACAGGGCAGTTCGAGTTTACGGAAAATTCCCTCAGTATATACTCATAAATTTTACTTATGTATTCTCAGCACAAATTGGTATCACATAATGCTTTTGAACACAATAAATAGGTGCGTTTTTGAATACAATATAATGCATTTGTATTAACAAATAAATAAAATTTTATTAGACATTACATCTGTAATCAGTAAATAAAATTTTATTTGATAAATAAAAAACTTTAGTTTATATTAATTTTGCTTTTTATTATATTTTTCTATATAATTACATCTTTAAATTTTGTAAAGTAAGTTTACGTGGATTGGGAATAGTGGTAAACAGAATACTAGTGTTTGACTAAGCCACATCGAAAAGGTTAGTAACGCGAAGTGGAACTCAAAATAAATACAGTCAGCAAAAAATAAGAAAGTTTATGAAACCATATAAGCCAAGCATAATCAATAAAACAGCGAAAGTTTTAGCACGTCCACTAAGTATGCTAGTTGCTAATTCCAGAACTGAAAGTTTTGCTAGATTAGCGGAGGCTTACTGGTGTGTTCTACTAGGCAAAGGGAGTGGATCTGGCTGGGCTTTTGACACTGAGATAAATGCAGCGAAGAATGCAATAAAAACTTCTTCACCAATCTTATTCGATGTAGGTGCAAACATTGGCGAATGGTCGTTCCAGCTTAACAAGCTTTTCCCCGAAGCACAGATTTTCATGTTTGAGCCTCTGCCTAATTGTCAGCAGATAATTAAAACCAAAAATATCACTAATTCCTTACTTATTCCTTGCGCTGTCAGTTCTACCAAAGGATTAGTAAGACTACATACACCTAGTGAAACGTCTCCAATTGCGTCACTACATCAAAGGTATGACTCTTATTCACAAGATAGGCAATTTAGTACTCTTGAAGTTAATACTGTTACTATCGATGACATTATTGAAGACTACAAGGTAGAACGTGTTGATTTCATGAAAATGGATATTGAAGGACACGAACTTGAGGCACTCCAAGGCGCAGAAAAGAGTTTAAAGAACAAAGTAATCAGGGCGCTCACATTTGAGTTTGGTATAGGAAATATTAATTATCGAACATACTTTCGGGATTTCTATGAATTATTAAGTTCTTTGGATTATCAGATATATCGCATTCTACCTTCATCACAATTAATGCATATCAAAGAGTATTATGAAGATTGTGAATATTTTAGAGGAGCGACCAACTACGTAGCAATTGTTACTTAGTCTTTTTCTCTGGAGGTTTCTTGAACTCGTTGCGACTCATGCAACCTTTTACCCTTAATCATCATATTTCCTGCCTTCTACCTGGAATTGAAACAATCGTGTTGTCAGCTACAGTAATATTCCAGGAAAACGGGCAACAATATTGATAACTAACTAGAAATGCAGCCCTACCTGTAAAAGATGCTGCCGTTTCATGAAACCCAGAATTATTGTTTGTGGCTTAGGACGTACCGGATATAAAACCTTTCGTCTGCTGAGACATCAGGGAGCCTTCGTTGTTGGCATTCATCACCAATCTATCCCTGGCGAAACAGCAGGAGATGTGATTGTTGGAGATTTACAAGCAGCTTCTACCCTGACAGCAGCAGGCATTCAACAGGCGCACACTTTAGTCATCGCTGGATCTAAAGATGCTCTGAATTTATCTATTATGATGCAAGCGCGAGTGCTGAATCCCCAGATTCGGATTATCAACCGTTTTTATAATACAAATTTAGGAGAGCGCCTAGATCAAAGTTTGCCAGATCATTTGAGTATGAGTGTTGTCGGATTAGCAGCACCCGTATTCACCTTTGCAGCAATGGGAAATCGAGCGATCGGACAAATCAAATTATTTCAGCAAACTTGGCCAATCCATGAAGAATACATTCATGAAAACCACTTCTGGAAGGGCCGAAGGTTGAGTGAATTGTGGGAAGACCGATCGCGGATGCTAATTTATTACTTGCCAGTCAAAGGTGAGATAGATTTGGTGTCAGGGGTAATATCTGGACAAGAGATCCAAGTAGGCGATCGCTTAATTGTTGGCACTCAACCCCGCATCCGTTCCCCCCGCAGATCATTAATTAGAAAACTGCTGAAAGTTTTGACTAATTTTAGGCAGTTTCAGGAACACGGGCGATCTGTAGTACTGGGTGCTATTGCACTATTGACAGTTATTGCGATCGCTACATTCACCTATATGTCGGCTGAGTTGAGTTTGTCTCCTGTAGATGCTCTATATTTTTCTGTAGGCATGATTACAGGAGCAGGTGGAAATGACAAAGTAGTAGAAAATGCTCCTAACACCATTAAATTATTTACTGTTGTCATGATGCTGGTTGGAGCAGTGGTGATTGGTATTTGGTATGCCATGCTCACCGATTTTGTCTTAGGGAGCCGCTTTAAGCAATTTTGGGATGCAGCCCGAATTCCCCAGCGATCACACTACATTGTCTGTGGCTTGAGTGGTATTGGGGTAAGAATTGTCCAGCAACTCCACGCCAGCGGACATGAAGTTGTAGTAGTTGAACCCGACTCCAACAATAAATATATCAACACCGCCCGCGAATTGGGTATTCCCGTCATTCAGGGCGATGCCAGCTTCCGCACAATACTCAAAGCCAGCAATATAGAGTCTGCCGCCGCAGTACTTGCTGTGACTAGCAATGATGCTACCAATCTGGAAATTGCCCTCAAAGCCAAAGGTTTAACACCCAGCATTCCGGTGATTGTTCATTATGCCGATCCTGATTTTGCTGGTATAGCGCAACAGCTATTTGGCTTCGAGGCCGTACTGAGTCCGGCTGAACTGGCAGCCCCAGCTTTTGCCGCCGCTGCACTAGGGGGACGTATCCTTGGCAATGGCATCACAGCCGATAGTCTTTGGGTGGCTTTTGCGACTGTGATTACAGCTTCACACATCTTTTGCGGTCAGTGGGTGAAAGATGTAGCAATGTCCGCTGATTGCGTACCTTTATACGTAGAAACAAATCACCAAACTCTTCATGGTTGGGATTTACTAGAAACCAATCTCAGCGCTGGTGATGTTTTATATATGACGATGCCAGCAACTCGGCTATATCAATTATGGCGGGGCGAGCAAGTTTGCGAATCACACGTTTAAATAATTCGTAATGACGCTCCTGCGTCGCTACCGCTGCGCTAACGTAATTCG
>NZ_JABXKN010000095.1:0-5059 GCF_017115065.1 Nostoc sp. JL23 | reverse complement strand
TTTTACTCCAGCTTTTTATTATCCCATGTTATTTATATTAAGGATGAGTCTAATGTGACCAAATGCGGCATCACCCGTAAAAAAATCAGATCCGGTCTTAACCCATACCGCTCCTGCGTTTTTTTAAGATCCTTGCAGAGAGTATCAGTAACTCGTTTAGCATCCCAACCAGTTCGTGGTTTACAAGCATGGATATCTGAAAGATGCAGCCAGGTCAGTGTTTGAGTCATTGAGAGAATTCCTTATTAATAACCAGCCTCAAATTAAGGGAATTGCCTTCCAAGCAATTAAAAGAAAAACGATTTCTAGAATGTAACTGATAAAGACGGTGGGATTTAGCAAACCATCCCAGACATAACCTTTACGTTTGGGAGATGTAACCCGTTTCAATGCATAATTCCAGCTATTAAATATAGCAGGCCCTCTCAATTGGCAAGTTTCCAAGAGGGTGGTTTCAATTTCGCCTACACGGGGATAAAAGCCACGTTGAAAATGCTTCCACTGGCTCTCTAAAACCCAAAAAAAGATTGGAATGGTGCAGCCAACCAAAGCAAGAACGCTCTTATTCTGTTGCAGTGCTAATACAATTACAGCACCAGTTCCAGTGATACCAAGAGCTTTAATTGCTCAAATCTGCTTATTGTAGTCTTCAATAGTGGTTTGCAGGAAGAAATATTCCTGCTTCAATAACTCCAACTCAAAATCACTCAAGGCATTAGCATTAGAAGAGGTAGAAGGTTGAGAATTAGACATCAGCCCTACAGTAATAATACTTATTACCTATAACATATTACTTGATAAAAGGCTACATCAGGCAGACGACTTCACTCAAAAGTGTAGCTTGAGCTAGCTGCAATTTTCCAATTATGTTAAAGCGATCGCCGTTTACAAATAATAAATAGTAAAACCAATTTAAAAATCATCTTCATGCAGTTGGATAATAGTGTTGATATTGGGATGGGATATATCCAAAAGTTAAAGACCCTAAGATTTACAGCCGTTGATAGGGGTTAAGTTGATGAATCCATCACTTGAAAAAATTTTAAGCGAGATTGAGCAATTAACTCCAGAGGAGCAACTGACGGTAATGGGGTATTTGGTGGAGCGTATGAAGAAACATATCATTCAAGCACAACCAAAACGCAAGTGGAGCGATTTGAAGGGTATGGCATCCTATCCGCTATTGGGTGAGGATGCTCAGGAATGGGTTTCGCGGACTCGACGAGAAGGAGATGAGCATCGAAAAGGATGCCAGTAAATTGCGGAAAACTTGCCACAATTGTTGTTGAAATCATATATGGTTAGGCAAGTTTACCTTGTGGAAAACTTGTGGAAAAACTGTTGTACTTTTCCACAAGGTAATTATACTCAATTAAATTTTCACTGTAGAATATCAAGTTTTCCCCAGTTTTTTGCACAATCTAAGTTAAATTTAATCAATTTTTATACGTTACTTAATATTCTTCACCCGTCAAAGCTCATAATTCAGACTGCTGCTTGTGGAAAACTTAAAATATATTTTCAGGATGGTTTTTGAGAACGGCTAGTCATATTGATGCGATCGCTCAGTTGGCGGATTGTTTGTGCTAAAGTGCGATCGCTCTCCTGGAGTTGAGTAATTTTATCGCAACTATAGATTACCGTTGTATGGTCTTTACCACCAAACTCCTCACCAATTCTCGGCAAACTCAAAGCGGTGTGTTGGCGCATGAGATACATCCCTAATTGACGCGCCCAGCTAATCTCTCTTCGACGTGAGTTACTTTTGAGGTCATCTATTGAAACATTAAAATTATCCGCCACAACCTTTAAAATTGCTTCTGGGGTAGCTGCCATTTTTTCATTAGGCGGTTCTAAAACTGGTGTGATATTTTCCACCGTCATCGGTAAACCCCAAATAGAAATATAAGCCACCGCCCGAATTAAGGCTCCTTCTAATTCTCGAATATTAGAAGTATAGTTAGAAGCAATATACTCAATTACGTCGCGGGGAAGACTAATATTTTCATCCTCGGCTTTTTTCTGCAAAATTGCCATTCTCGTTTCTAAATCCGGCTTTTGGATATCGGCAATTAAGCCCATAGAAAACCGAGAACAAAGACGTTCTTGCAAGCTAGGAATTTGATTAGGCGGACGGTCAGAAGCAATGACAACTTGTTTACCAGCTTCATGTAGAGTATTAAAAGTATAAAAGAATTCCTCTTGGGTATATTCCTTGCCTTCAAGAAACTGAATATCATCAACTAATAAAACATCAGCCGCCCGATAATGCTCTCGAAAACTTTGCATACTATCCTTACGGATGGCTGTAATTAAATCATTAGTAAACTGCTCAGTAGAAACATAAAATATTTTACAATTAGGAGAAATTGCATAGCGATAATGACCAATAGCTTGCATGAGATGAGTTTTACCCAAGCCGACACCACCGCATAAAAACAAAGGATTAAACTCTTTACCCGGAGATTCTGCAACTGCTAAAGAAGCAGCGTGAGCCATGCGATTGTTAGCACCAACTACAAATCGCGAAAAGACATATTTAGAGTTTAAGTCAGTAGTTTTATGATTGTGATTAGGAACAGGTTCAGAAATACTGCTGGAATTTGGTGATTCCCAAGCAACTTCTCGTTCACTAAAATGAGAAACTTCATCACCTTGAGCAACAGTAATGTAAATTCCCACGGGATGACCGAGAATATCTTGGACTACATGAGCAATAGTATTGATGTAATACTTCTGTAACCAATTACGAGCAAATGGGTTAGGAGTACGGATAACCAAGCAATTATTTTCTAATCGCTCTGCACTAGCAGTTTTGATCCAAGTTTCAAAGGTAGGTCGGGATAGTTCAAGCTTTAGGCGCTCTAGTACCTGACTCCACAGACTTTCTATGGGAATTTCCATTATCCACCACCTTTGCTGCTAATCGTCACAATAGAAGAGAAAGCACTAATTTAGCATTGAGACACGCTAGACCTAAAATAAGCTTTTAAGTTGTAACCATTTTGGGACATACCCAGTAGGCAAGATCCTAACACCCACTGACTGACACGGAGAAGCAAGGACACATGAAGACAACAAACCATCACTCAACACCCAAAAAGATGAATACCAGACGTTTGCCCCACAGATGGGGGGTAGATAATATTCTGGGGATGCTCTCATACGGGGTAGCAGTGGTGTTCCTGGGGAGCTGCTCTCTTCTACCTGCTAGGACTGTTGATAATCAGCAAAGCGATACTCAAGCCCCAAACACAACAGAACCTAATCGGCTAATTGTCCCCCCGCAGATTTTCTCTTCGTCTGGAGATCCTAATTTTGTAGTGAAAGTAGTGCAACAGGTGGGGCCTGCGGTAGTTCGCATTGATTCTTCCCGAACAATTACTTCTCGCGTACCAGACGAATTTAACGATCCATTTTTCCGGCGGTTTTTTGGAGAGGGAAGCCCACAGCCTAGACAAAGGGTAGAGCGCGGTAGTGGCTCTGGATTTATTATTAATTCTTCTGGTCAAATTGTGACCAATTCCCATGTGGTAGATGGTGCTGATAGAGTGACTGTCACACTCAAAGATGGCCGGACTTTTGATGGGAAAGTTTTGGGTGAAGACCCGGTAACGGATGTAGCAACGATCAAAATTAATGCGAATAATCTGCCAACTCTAGCTGTGGGTAATTCTGATACCTTGCAACCAGGAGAGGCTGTAATTGCCATTGGTAATCCATTAGGCTTGAATAATACCGTCACTTCTGGGATTATTAGTGCCACAGGTCGTTCTGGTAGCGATATTGGTGCTAGTGATAAACGGGTTGATTACATCCAAACGGATGCAGCGATTAACCCTGGTAATTCAGGTGGACCATTGCTTAATGCTCGTGGGCAGGTAATTGCGATGAACACAGCGATTATTCGCGGCGCTCAAGGTTTGGGATTTGCTATTCCTATTAACACCGTACAAAGAATTGCCCAGCAATTAATTGCTACAGGTAAGGTGGATCATCCTTATTTGGGTGTGCAGATGGTGACACTGACACCAGAAATTAAAGAAAAGATAAAAAATGGAGCAGGCGATCGCTTAAATCTTACAGCAGATGACGGCGTTTTGCTGGTTGAGATTGTACCGCGATCGCCTGCATCTGTAGCTGGGCTACGAGTCGGTGATGTGATTAAAAGCATCAACAGCCAGCCTGTTACTAAAATTGAAGAAGTACAAAGGCTAGTAGAAAAGAGCAAAATCGGTACTAAATTACCCATAGAAGTGGAACGCAATGGGCAAATTGTCCAAGTAGGAGTTCAACCTGCTCCTTTGCCTGTTAGACGTGAAGGATAATACTTGTCATTTGTCATTTGTCATTTGTAAATAGTTCTTCTTCCCCTGCCCCCCTGCTTCCCACTCCCTACTCCCTATTACTTAAAGGAGCTTTATCATGACTGAATTAGCGCCAATAATTCAATTAGGCAATCCAACATTGCGCCAAAAAGCTGCTTGGGTTGAGAATATTCAAGATGAGCAGATCCAAAAATTAATTGAAGACTTAATCGCCACTGTTGCCAAGGCTAATGGCGTAGGAATTGCTGCGCCTCAAGTAGCACAAGCCTATCGTTTATTTATTGTGGCTTCCCGTCCTAATGCCAGGTATCCCAACGCCCCGGAAATGGAACCTACAGCAATGATTAATCCCAAAATCATTGCTCATTCAACTGAAGTTGTCAAAGATTGGGAAGGTTGTTTAAGTGTTCCAGGAATTAGGGGGTTAGTTCCTCGGTATAAATCTATTGAAGTTGAATACACTGACTCTCAAGGCAACTTACAAAAACAAGAATTAACCGATTTTATCGCTCGGATTTTTCAACATGAGTACGATCATCTCGACGGGATCGTATTTGTTGATCGCCTAGAGAACACTCTCGATATGATCACTGAGCAAGAATACCAACAACGAGTAGTTAACAAATAAATGGGAGCAGGAGGGCAGGGGGCAGTATATTAATTACGAATTACGAATTACGAATTACGTTAGCGCAGCGGTAGCGACGCAGGAGCGTCATTACGAATTATTT
>NZ_JABXKN010000010.1:0-5129 GCF_017115065.1 Nostoc sp. JL23 | reverse complement strand
GCCCAGATTTAACAGAGAGGTGCCCCGGATAATACCGGGCATCGACTCTACCAGATTACTACGACAAACAGACTACCCAAAAAGGCATTTTTGAAGTTTCAGTTTTGAAAAGCCGATTTAGTAGTGAAACGACTGTTAATCTCTTGTTTGATGAAAGATTTGGACAGTTTAAAAATTTGGCTAAATCTAATTATTAAAACCCATGAAAGCGCTATCTGTTCGTCAGCCTTGGGCATGGGCAATTATTTATGCTCTCAAAAATGTTGAAAACCGAGGCTGGCCCATTCATTATCGCGGCGACATTCTGATTCACGCTGCCAAAACTTGCACCAAAAAAGATTACCAGCTAGCGAGAGAATTTTGCCAAAGCATGGGGGTAGTAATCCCAGAGTTAATCTCTCTACGTCGCGGCCAAGTTATTGGCATTGTCACAATAGTAGATTGCAAGTTCTCACAAGTTGCATCTGGCTGGGGAATGGCTGGGCAATACCACTGGAAGCTGGAGAATCCACGTGAGATTATACCGATTCCTTACATTGGGCGGTTGGGGATTTTTGAAGTGCCAGACGATTTGGTTATGGAGGTGGTTGCATGACTAAAACAGCCCGAAGTCATACGCTACTTCCAAAGCCAAAATCAGTAATAGTTGAGTTATATGCAACACCCGAAAAATTCTTAGAGAAAGAGGTCAAAGCCTCACAGCGGGAATCAGTGGGTTGTCTTTATCAGTACCTCGAAACTAAAAAGCTACTTGATGGTTCAAACGTTTTTTATCCCCGTGTGATTGGTGAACGTGACCCGAATAATCCCGAAGATTGGCGATGGGCATTCAATTGGAAAGAGAAGATAAGCGGGGCATGGAAAGGCAAAAGTATAGGTTCAATTCCCCCTGGCGCTGTTCCAATGATTCGGACACTGCAACAAGAGAGGGCAACGCGAGAGAATATCATCGCCTTTATCAAAAAAGCGAAAACCAAAAAGCCATCACCAAAATTAGATGTCTGCAAAAATTTTGATAACACATATAAAAAACCAGTTCTTCCAGATGATGCACCGATCGCTGTAGTACTTTTCGCGGGTGGTGGCGGGATTGAAGCGGGGATGGTGCAAGCGGGAATTCGCCCAGTTATTGCAGTAGAGTTCGACCCAAGCAAACCAGACTTGAGCAGGGCGATCGCCAAAACCCATCACCGCAATTTCAGCAAATACGGGTGTAGAGTCGTCCAGCTAACAGTTCAAGAAGTAGCGTGGTTAGGATTTATAGGTTTTCCCCGCCGCCCCGATTACCTCCACGCCTCTCCGGTGTGCGCTAACTTCAGCCAAGCCCACACAGCTAAGGCGGGAAAAGGTATTGAAACGGCTGACGATCTGACGGCTGCGATCGCAGTAGCAGAAGCCATCCGACAGTTACAGCCAAGGGTGTTTACGCTCGAAAATGTGCCGCGTTATCAGAACAGTCAGAGTTTCAGTATCATCCTGTCAGCTTTGGAGCAAGAGGGGTATCTGGTTGATTACAGCGTGGTCAGCATGAACAAATTCGGATTACCCCAGGCGCGGCGGCGGTTAGTCCTGGTTGCAAGTAGAGGGTTTCGCGTTGCCTTACCTTCGGGTGCTACACCTTGTGGTTGGTATAGAGCGATCGCGCATCTAATCCCTACGATGCCCGATTCCCAACTACTCTCCAAACAACGGCAAGCGGTAGAGAAATTTCTGGCAGCTAACGAACCAACACCACTGCTGATTGAACGAGTCGGAGGGCGAAAAGATGTGAAATACAAGCCTGCACATTTACCTTGCAATACGATACTGCGATGCCTGCGGCGGGCTGCGCCTACGCATTTCACCGATCACAAAGATTGCAACCGTAGTAAGTTCGCTGATATCTGGTTGCCAGATAGTACGGTCAAATCCTTGTCTATTGAAGGGGCTGCAATCTTGCAAGGGTTTCCCAGTTGGTACGAATTCCCCAACGAGACTGCCACGGCTGGGTCAATCATCGGCTACTCTGTCCCTCCCAGTTTTGCAACACAACTATTTATATCCGCACAGAGCAAATTATTAGGAGTGGCTGTATGACTAACCTTGTCCAAAACTTAGAACAGTGCTGGTACACCTCTCCACCTTGGGGTCAACGAATCCCGCCGTTACTGGTCAGTTTGTTAGAGCGAGTGTACGTAAAGTCTGCCAAAGCATTCGGTTACTGCACTGGCATGGAGTGGTCAGAACATGGCTGGAAATACAAAATCTTTGCTTGTAATACCAATATTACTGCTTTGGGAAGTGAACTTATTGGTACGGTAATTTGCAATCGGTTATTAAAGAAAAACCTGTGTTTCGATTGGGTGAGTTGGTTGACTTTCGGTTTCATGGAGATGGGCCACCGATCCGCATAGTCCAAGGCATTCAACTGATTAACGATGCGTGGTTCTACAGCATCGAGTGGATGTCCCCTGCTATATCGGAAAGAGGTGACGAGGTTTTTACCTCCAGAGATTCCATCGCGCGGGTGACTGACTACGACTTGGAGCGGGTGCGATTATGACAATCTACACCTCATACTACCGTGGTGAAATCCGAGGCGAGGCCATCTCAATCTCGCTGTACCCTCCCAAAAATTGGAAAGGCAAACACCTGCCACTGTTCGCGCCAACTCCCGAACTGGTGGAAGGCATCAGCCCAGGATACCGCCGCACAGTCAGAATACACCAGGGAGTTCGGGAAGACTCTGGATTCTCGTCAGCAACTAATTCAATTGTGGGTGAGAAAACAGAATTTGGTCAAACAAACATAAATGCACCATTACCCCAAGGAGGAATCGTAGGCTATAGAGGGCGGTTGTTACTTAGGCAGGGATGAGGCGGGGGCGGCGAGAAGCGTTCGCGAAGCGTCTCGAAGAGAAGCTTAGGATTTTGGCGATCGCTTTGTTAGGTGGGCGGATACGCGAACGCCTACAATAACCGGGGAAATGCCCGCTTTGACTTGAGAGACTTGCAAGGGGCGATCGTTGATTTCAACCAAGCCATCAAGATTAATCCTAACTCTGCCAATAGCTATTACAACCGGGGTATTGCCCGCTCTGAATTGAGAGACAAACAAAGGGCAATCACCGATTATAACTAAGCCATCAAGATTAATCCTAACGATGCCCTAGCCTACAGCAGACGGAAACCTTGGGAAACAATAATATCCTCTACGCTTGTTGCGTCTATTTATATAGCTCAACTTATATAGCTCAACCCTTGATCTTCGGAAAAATATCACCAAATCGACAGAACCATCTGCTTTAGCTGGCAAGATAGAATCGTAATGAAAGTTAACATTGTTAAATATATCTTCAATTATGTTTCCTAACCTTGTGGAAGATACCAAAGAATACTGGTGCAAGTTAAATGAGTTAGAAGTTGCTTACCAAAAAGGTGAAGTCTCTATTGAAGAGGTAGATGCGAGGGTTAAATTGCTGATGACTGAATTAGGTAAAAGTCGCCAGGCAGCATTAAACTACGTTTTGAATAGCTTTTACCATCTTTTGAATGAGCAAGGAGAAGCAATTGTTGGTATAGCAATTTTAGGAGTCATTAGCTACGCTTGGGTGGTTCTCAGCTAAGTAGGCGGCTAGAATAAAATGTAAGATAAAAGAGATTTGTTCTTTGTAGAGGGGCAATATTGCTAATGTCTGCACCCATAAAGATAAATTGGCAATGTTCTAGATCGGTTGCTATGTCCTTAAACTAGTAAACCAAACTCATAGCGGTTGATGAATAAACCTATAACTATGCCGTACATCTCCTCTGTTTTAGAAAAGCAAATTGTCTTCTGAGCTAGCTGTTTGATTCTTGTTCTTAATCTCAAGTGCTTCTGTTCAATTCGTTGAATCTTCTGTTTACTGTTACAACTACTCTGGCACTAACCCTAAAAATCTCATCGCAGCACTGGACAAAGCAATTGCCAAAGGGGGGCATCATTTACTCTGTTGCTCTGCTCAAAAAGCAAAGTCCAAATGGGGAACCCAGGCACTTGAAGAACGTTTTCGCCGCAAATTCCCTTACCTACGAATCCTAAGAATCGACAGTGAATCTGTTGCTGACCCATCTCATGCGGCGTTTGGCTGTATCGCTCACTTGAACGAAATTCTTACCCAGTATGATTTGGTTATCGCTTCTCCAAGTTTGGAAACTGGAGTCAGCATCGACATTAGAGGACATTTTGATGGTGTTTGGGGAATATTTCAGGGAGTGCAACCGGTTAACTCGGTACGTCAGATGTTAGCGCGATTACGGGAAACTGTTGACCGTCACATTTGAGTGAGAGAGTGGGGGATGTCGGTTGTGGGCAATGGTTCTACATCGATAGGGGGATTGTTGAGAAGTCAACACGTTGCTACACAAGGGAACATTGCGCTATTGTCGGCGGCAGATAATGACGATTACAGCTATGTTGACCAGAATTTTCAACCGGAGTCATTGCAGACTTGGGGTAAGCGTGGTTCTGTGATTAATGTAGAAATGCGGCGCTATCGAGAGTCTGTTCTTGCGGGTTTGGTCGAGGATGGCTACACCGTTATTGATGCCGACGATGCTGATGACGATGAAAGTGGGGCTGTTATCGAGTCGGTTAAAGCCGCGTCTGTTGAATTGTATGCTGCTGAGTGTAAAGCGATCACGCAAGCTGATGAACTTTCCCCAACCGAACTCAAGAAGCTCCTTGACAACTGGACGTTCGCTCATTTTGACCTTGTGAGTGAGAATTATGTCTTACAGGGCTTAAGTTCAAGCTCATAAATGGATTCAGGGATTTTCATCAATAAAAGAATCTGTTTTTGAAGCTGGTTAATAGGGGTAATGAAGACCGTAGAATCAGGGAGGAAGTAAAGAGTTAGGTGACAAAAAGCCTTAAGCATTTGTTCGGCAGAAGGACGAGGAGTTTTTCGTTTGGGATTGCCATCATAAAGACCTTGCAAAGAATCTTCAGCTTGTTGAAGTGCCTGCCTGACAACAAACTCCATAAGGGTAAA
Organism: Nostoc sp. JL23; assembly: GCF_017115065.1. Lineage (NCBI taxonomy): Bacteria > Bacillati > Cyanobacteriota > Cyanophyceae > Nostocales > Nostocaceae > Nostoc > Nostoc sp. JL23. The sequence goes on along the minus strand of NZ_JABXKN010000010.1, from coordinate 118 downwards.
AACGCGCAAAGCAATGTTTAATAAAAGCATCAAGCCAGTGATTCGGTTTTGATTCTGGAAGTAATATCATGTTCGGTAAATCACTTACGATTAAGCCCCGATTTTAATCCACCAGTGA
>NZ_JABXKN010000152.1:0-43192 GCF_017115065.1 Nostoc sp. JL23 | reverse complement strand
CGAGCTTCATCTCCTCCAAACCGAATTTGCCTGACCGACTTTTGCAAGAGGTCTAGTGAATATCACATTCTAAGGCAAAGATTCTGCGTATTGATTTATAAAAGGCTCTAAAAGCATAGAAAACATTAGTTTTCAGCTAAACTTTTGGAAAAAATGCTGAATTAGAACAAGTTGACATTGACACCGTGCTAGCCAAACAAATTGAAAAGTCTCAACGCAACCAACGACTCATCAAGAATGATTAACCAAGCCTTAAAAACCTCACATTTTAAAGGTGTGAGGTTTTTTGTTTGATTTCATCCATATAAGTAAGTGTACAGAATTAATTACAGTCATTGCGTTCGCGGAGCGTCTCGTAGAGAAGCAATCCCGGCTAACGAGACACAAACAAGATCGGCAACTGCGCCCAAGAGCGCGCATGGCTGCAAGGTGGATGAACATCACTATACTAAAACCACGCATTGGAGCGAGCGGGGCGCGGTTCGCTGCATCGCCTGGTTAGACGCTTTAGGGCGGCAGTATGGAGACTTTTCTGAGAACCGAGTGGTTTGCGTTTACGACTGAATGAATTCGAGGAGATCGGCATTGATCTGGTCTGCATTTGTCGTCGGCATACCGTGCGGGAAACCCTTGTAGGTTTTCAATACCGCCCCCTTGACCAACTTAGCGCTCAGTGGGGCGGAGTCGGCATAGGGGACTATCTGGTCATCATCACCGTGCATTACCAAAGTAGGCACAGAGAACTTCTTAAGATCCTCGGTAAAGTCGGTCTGGGAGAAGGCCACGATGCCATCGTACTGCGCCTTGATACCGCCCATCATGCCCTGGCGCCACCAATTCTCAATCACGCCTTGCAACGCTTTCGCGCCTGGCCGGTTGTAACCGTAAAAGGGCCCGCTCGGCACATCCCAATAAAATTGCGCCCGGTTGGTGGCAACCTGCGCCTGAAAGTCGTCAAATACCTCTTTAGGTAGACCGCCGGGATTCGCTGAGGTCTTCACCATCAGTGGTGGCACGGCGCTAATGAGAACGGCCTTGGCGACGCGGCTTTCGCCGTGGCGCGCAATGTAGCGTGTCACCTCACCGCCGCCAGTCGAGTGTCCAACGTGGATGGCGTTCTTTAAGTCGAGATGCGCGGTAAGCGCAGCGAGGTCATCGGCGTAATGATCCATATTGTGTCCGTCGCCACCTTGGCTTGATCGTCCATGCCCTCGTCGATCGTGCGCGATGACGCGATAGCCGTGATTTAAGAAGAACATCATTTGGTTGTCCCAGTCGTCGGCCGATAGAGGCCAACCATGCGAGAAAACGATGGGCTGACCGCTGCCCCAATCCTTGTAGTAAATCTCTATACCGTCTTTCACTACGATCGTGTTCATGTGCTTTTCTCCAGTAGGCTGACTCACATTCCGCAGGTAAGTGAAGAGATTGATGGTATTTTTGATAAATGACATCATCAGCATCAGAAATAAGAGTACAAGATATTGACCACTACGGGATAGTGATAGGCATAATATTTCAGTGGAAAAAGATAGTAATGGGCGGACTGTTGCTGAGGTGATGACTACTGACAAAGATAGTATTGAGGTCAGTTATTCAAGAAGAGATGCTCAAAAGCGGCATGGCTTATTATCGTCAGTCTGCGGCGTGTCCAAATTATCTGTCTTTTGAAAATGCTGAGAAGTTGGCGATGGCGGAAGCGCCCACCGTAGGCGATCGCATCCAAGGCGGGAGTGTGGAGTAGTCAGCCAACATTAGAAAAGCCCGATCGGTGATTGATTTTCAGTTTTCCACATCATAAAGGAGTAAGAATTTTTAGAGTATGGATATGCAGTTTTTGCCGCTACACGAGGAAAATGAACACTTATACTTTATTCCTACTGGAGGATTTCATTGAATTAACTTGCGTGTTCCCAGTCACTAAGTAATTCGTGTTTTTGTACTATTTTATGGCATTTACGGAAGGGTACTTTAGGAGTACCAATACTCGTACCAGGAAAAGACTGTTTTTTCGTCTTACTAGATATATTTTCTAGGGTTGTTGAACTCAACTGTTGGGTTTTCATTGGTAAATAAATCTCTGATTAAAACCTGAGCACCAATTTATAACATCAATTTGCAAACGGCAAATTTCTGAAGAAAATTGAAGAAGTCAGAATTCAGGAGCGGAGCCGGAGACTCCGAAAGCTCCGGTCAAAATCAAGACGCTATACGCAGCTTGCTTCTGTGTTCGCGCCGTGTCCCGCACACAATTCAGAATGAATTCTGTTTCGATCAAAAATACATATTTAATTTGTCAAGGAAAGAAGAGAATAGAACTTACACATTGACAAAGACAGCCAACTGTGAATTCCTCTCGTTACAAGGCTCTGCCTTTGTAATGCTCTTATGGAAGGCTCTGCCTAGGCTGTTGACTCTGTGCCTTAGCCTATTGGTGACAACTTAAGAAAAAAGTAATGTCAACAGGTGCATCAAGGGAAAAAACGATGGCAAATCCAAGAGTCGCAAACCCAGATCACAAGCGGGATAGAAACATGCCAGCGCCAGAAAACGAAGTAATCGCCGCGTGGATGGAAGAGCTATTAACACCACTGGTATACAATCAACTGTCCTATTACCAGCAGTTGGGGCTACGCGACCGGATTCTGGGTTTACCTCTAATGGTGGCAGCACTATTAACACTACTGTGGCGACAAGTACCATCGGTGCGCGAGTTACATCGGTTATTAAATCGAGAAGACAAATTGATTGTGCAAAGCGGCTTGCGTATCGCAACAAGCATTGTCTAACGTTGTTAAATATCAACTCAAATCTCAACAGCGAGACACTTTGGACTTATCTCCACACCCCACTTGACATTTTGGCGATCGCTTTAAGTTGTCACCAATAGGCACAGCCTGGGAACGAGACAATATGTAAAAGCTGGTTCTAGGCTGGCTTTCACGTTAAGTTGACACCAATGAAGGCCTTGCGCCCCTAAAATAGGATATTTTTTTAACTGCAAGTCCCTTAGCTATGGCTTATTTATAATTCTATCTTCTCATCTTTCAACTTCCATTATTTGAACCTCGATAAATTCGCTCCATCTGCTCTGGAGAAAGGCGTTTCATTGGAAACCACTCAAATGCAGAAATAGACACTTTCTCATAAGATTGACCATCATCGTGCTGGGTTTGAGGGGAATTCACTGCTACATTGGTATTTGGAAGCTGAACCCTGAAGGACTCATCTATTTCTGATTCTGGAAGCTGAGTTTGAGGCAAAACATAAGCGTGTTTTTGGGGATCGTATGCGAAAACTTCTCCTGTCTCAATGTGATAAATCCAAGCATAAATGCTGAGTTCTCCCTGATAAAGCTTAGAATGAATCACTGGATATGTCCGCAAATTTTCAATTTGAGTAAGAACATTTTCGGCAATCATAATCTCTAGCAGTTCTTCGCCGTCGTAGTGACTGTAGTGGTCTAGAACTAGCCTTCGAGTTGCCTCTGTATATTTAAGCCAATCATGTACTAGCGGCATTTCATCGCTGAGATTGTGTAACTTCATTAATCCTTTCATTGCACCGCAATGAGAGTGACCGCAAATAATAATTTGGCGAATATCTAAAGCTTGAATAGCATATTCAATTGTCGCACCTTCACCGCCATTACTTGCCCCATACGGTGGAATGATGTTACCTGCATTGCGAATGACAAATAATTCACCAACTTGGGCTTGTGTAATTAGATTTGGATCGAGACGCGAATCAGAACAGGTAATAAATAATACTCTGGGCTTTTGACCCTGTGAAAGTTGCTCAAATAATTGTTGATGTGTCGAAAAATAACTAGATTTAAATTCGCGCAGACCTTTAATTAATCTCTTCATTACTAAGTTCTACAAATATTTGAGGGTTAATAACCAAATTACAGACAGCAGATTAAGGTAGTAAAGAGGGCTTTCTTTCTACGTTTTGACAATTGTAAAGATTACTATATTATAAATTCATTTAGTGCTTTTAATACCCTCTACCATTGGGGTGAGTTGCTTTTTTCACTTCCTCCCCCCTGTTACTTAGCAACTCACATTACTGTGTCAGAATGCCTTGATACTATTTCAAACTAGTTATATGCTGAGATAAAAATGCGACGCTTTGTTGTCACGCTCAACTGAGGACGACAGATACAGAACAGATGATTTAAACTATACCAACTGGTTTACCTTGAAACTTAAAATCTTCTTAGTTAGTGTCCGTTTAAATACTTGTAATTAGGGCTGACGCAAAGACACAAAGATATGCAAACGCAGAAATTTTTGAATTACAAGTAATTAGTCGGACATGATATTATCTGCTCTGGGAAAATTTGATGGTCAGTTTGCGGCATCAAAATTTTCGCTGTAGACTGAGCGATCGCCTGCGGTAAGCCTTTTGAGTGAAGCTTGCAGACTCACTGCAACGGGTCTACTTATAATTTCCAATTCTCCCCCTTACCCTCTTGCGAATTCTTAATTAGTTGATACACTTGTTCTTCATTAGCCCAGGGAACCAGCGCCTATGGTGCACATCAAGCGCGTGGAACTTACGAACTTCAAATCCTTCGGTGGCACTACTTCTGTCCCTTTGCTACCGGGGTGTACTGTCATATCTGGGCCAAATGGTTCGGGTAAGTCGAATATCTTAGATGCACTGCTCTTTTGCCTGGGACTCTCCAGTTCTAAGGGAATGCGAGCCGAACGCTTACCAGATTTGGTAAATAACACTCAAACGGCAAAAGGACGTGCTTCGATTGAGGCTAGCGTCACGGTGACATTTGATTTGTCGGATGAAATTTCACACAAAGACACAAAGGCACAAAGGCAGGAAGTAGAGGAGGCAGAGGAGGCAGGGGATGCAGAGGAGGCAGGGGAGGCAGAGGAAGTAGAGGAAGAAAATCCAAAATCCAAAATCCAAAATCCAAAATTGGATGAGTGGAGTGTTACTAGAAGGCTACGAGTCACTCACCAAGGGACTTACACATCGAATTACTATATTAATGGTGTACCTTGCACGTTAACAGAGTTGCATGGGGAACTAAGTAATCTACGGGTTTATCCTGAAGGCTACAATGTGGTGCTTCAAGGGGATGTCACCAGCATTATCTCGATGAATGCGCGGGAACGGCGGGAAATTATTGATGAATTAGCTGGGGTGGCGGCGTTCGATCGCAAAATTGTCCAAGCCAAATCAACTTTAGATGAGGTGAAGGAAAAGGAAGATAGCTGTCGGATTATTGAAACGGAATTAACTGCACAGCGCGATCGCCTTTCCCAAGATCGGGCGAAAGCTGAGAAATATCAAAAACTCCGCACGGAATTTCTGGCGAAACAATCCTGGGAAGCTGTTTTATCATGGCGATCGCTACAAACACAACAAGAAAAATTAGTTCACGAAATTCAAACGGGCGATCGCAATTTTACCGAACTCACTACCCAACTCACAAACCTCAATTCCCAAATTGTTGAAAAAACTGCGGAACTGGAACAACTCAATGCCCATGTGAAAGCCTTGGGAGAAGAGGAACTTTTGGCAGTACAATCTACCCTCGCTACCCAAGAAGCAGAACGTAAACAACTCCAGCGTCAGCTAACCGAATTACAAACAGCTTCCCAAGAAACTGCCAAACGTCTAGCTCAAACTCAGCAAGAGATTCAAAAACACCGTCATTCCCTAGAAGAAATTGCCGAAACACACATTGTAGAGACGCGATTCATCGCGTCTTCCCAGCAACAAAGGGATGAAGCACAGCAATCTCTAGAAACCTCCCGCGAAGCAGCAGCAGAAATCGCCTCGGCTTCGGAAGCCTGGGTGCAGCAACAAACAGCATTCAATCGTCAAATTGAAGCTTTGCTGCATACTCTAGAACCGCAACGCACCGAACAAGCACAACTCAGGGAACGCAATAATCAGTTACAACAGCTGATCCAAGAGCAAACCCAGTTAATTGAACGCGACGAACCGCTATTAGCAGAAAAACAAACTCAGTGTAGTGGAGTTGAAACGGAATTTAACACCTCTAGCGAACCCATCCAAAACTTAGCCCAAAATCTCTCAGCCACAGAACAAGAACTGCAAATCCAACAGGAAACTCAAAAACGGTTACTTTCTGAACAACGAGAAAAACAACGCCAGTTGGATAAAATCGAGGCGCAAGCGCAAGCACAGCAAGAAGTCCAAGGAACCCAAGCCAGTAAAGTCATTTTACAATCGGGAATGCCTGGACTTTGTGGTTTAGTTGTGCAGTTAGCAAAGGTGGAACCCCGCCATCAGTTAGCTTTAGAAATGGCTGCTGGTGGACGCTTGGGACATATTGTGGTGGAAGATGACAGCATCGCCGCAGCGGGTATTGAACTGCTCAAACAGAAACGTGCAGGGAGAGCAACTTTTTTACCGCTAAATAAAATTCACGCTCCCAAATTTACTCAAGATGCAACGCTGCGTTTTGCTAGCGGCTTCGTTAACTATGCTGTTAACTTAGTCGATTGCGATCGCCGTTACAAAGATGTTTTCAGCTATGTTTTCGGGAACACGGTGGTATTCGCCAACCTGGAAGCGGCGCGAAAAAATTTAGGGCTGTATCGCATCGTCACCTTAGACGGGGAACTTCTGGAAACTAGCGGTGCAATGACTGGTGGTAGTAACACCCAGCGTTCGTCCTTGCGGTTTGGCAATGCGGAAGCGGCAGAATCTGATGAAGCGATCGCTTTAAAAACTCGCTTAGTGGATATTGAACGAGTTTTAGAGCGTTGTACTGAAGCGATCGCAACTTTGTCAGCCAAAACCAAAAAACTCACCCAGGAACTCACCGAAGCGCGTCAGGCGCGGCGCGAACAGCAGTTGCAATTGGAGCAGTTGCAAAAAGACATTAAGAGTTTAACAGCGCAATTAGAGGGGACGCGATCGCAACTCGCCCAAAACAGCGAAAAGTTAGCCACTGCGCAATCCAGATTAGAAATTTTAGAGCGGGAATTACCTGGGCAAGAAAATGAATTGCAACAATTGCGACACGCCTTAGCAGAGTTAGAAGCATCCCAAACCCCTAGTGAATGGCAACAAATCCAGGCAACCATTAAAATTCAAGAGCAACAATTGCAACAACGCGAAACAGCATTACGGGAAGCTGAACAAAGATTAAAAAATTTAGAAAATCAGCAACAACGTTTGCAAGAAAAAATCCAAGAAGGTGAAACGCGAATCACCGAATACGAAACCCAACAAATATCTTGTAGAGATGCGATTCATCGCGTCTCCACACAAATCACAACGATAGACGACCAAATCACCCAAACCCGTTTATCGTTGAGTCAAATGGAGCAGAATTTGGGAGAAGAAAAACAAAAACGCGACGCTACAGAACTGGAAGTGCGATCGCATCTTTTACGCCAACAACAATTGGAATGGGAAATCCAAAAACTCCAAGAAACCCAAGAGAAGCGGCGCGAGGAACTAATTGCACTACAAACTCAATTGCGGGATGTGGGAGCAGAATTACCAAATCCGTTGCCGGAAGTTCCAGATCAGGTAGATTTGGAAGAATTGCAGAAAGAATTGCGATCGCTTACCAAACGCTTACAGGCAATGGAACCTGTAAATATGCTGGCGTTGGAAGAATACGAACGCACTCAAAACCGTCTCCAAGAACTCACGCAAAAATTAGAGACACTAGAAGGAGAACGCACCGAACTACTTTTACGGATTGAAAACTTTACCACATTGCGGCAACTTGCCTTTAAAGAAGCTTTCGATGCCGTTAATGAAAACTTTCAATCAATTTTTGCTATTCTTTCCGACGGCGACGGCTTCTTGCAACTTGAAAATCCCGAAGATCCCTTTAGCAGTGGACTGAATTTAGTCGCGCACCCCAAAGGTAAACCGGTACAGCGCCTAGCTTCCATGTCTGGGGGAGAAAAATCACTCACAGCCTTGAGCTTTATCTTTGCCCTGCAACGCTACCGTCCATCGCCATTTTACGCCTTTGACGAAGTAGATATGTTCCTAGATGGGGCAAACGTAGAACGATTAGCTAGAATGATTAAACAACAGTCACAACAAGCGCAATTTATAGTTGTGAGTTTGCGTCGTCCGATGATAGAATCAGCCGAACGCACAATTGGCGTTACTCAAGCACGAGGAGCTTACACTCAAGTTTTGGGGATTAAGTTACAATCATCCAATACATCTGCTTGAGTTTTTGTTAATAATAGTGTATAGATAAACCACGTAATGTCCGACTTTCTCTCAAACCTAACCCCCAACCCCTTCCCTACCAGCGAAAGAGAGCAAAAATCAAAGCCTCTCGTCCACTGTGAGAGAGGTTTGGAGAGGGGTTCCAAGAATAAGTCGCACATCGCGTTAAACCGGATTCGAGATCAGGACTCGGTATAGAATGACCTCCGAACAGATAATTAGGCGTTCCGACATATTAAATACCCAGGTGATTACCCGCGACAACGGCAAGCGGCTAGGCATCATCAGTCAAGTCTGGGTTGATATCGATCAAAGAGAGGTTGTGGCTCTTGGTTTGCGAGACAGCCTGATCTCCATTTCGGGCATACCACGCTATATGTACCTCAACAACATCAGCCAGATTGGTGATGTCATCCTGGTTGATAACGAAGATGTCATTGAAGATATCGAAGTTGAATCTCTCAGTAATTTGATTAACTGGGAAGTAATTACAGAAACAGGTGAAGTCTTAGGCAAAGTTCGGGGCTTCAAGTTCAACGGTGAAAATGGGAAGCTTGAATCTATAGTCATTGCTTCTTTAGGATTGCCCCAAATTCCCGATCAATTTCTGAGTACTTACGAGTTCTCAGTAGATGAAATTGTCAGCACTGGCCCCAATCGGTTGATTGTGTTTGAGGGAGCCGAAGAACGAGTAAACCAGTTGACAGTTGGTTTACTAGAGCGCCTGGGTATCGGCAAAGCACCGTGGGAGCGAGATATAGAAGAAGAATACGGCTATACTCCACCACGCCAAGTTGCACCAGGTAATCAACTGCCTAGCGGAGTGCCATTGCAGCCACCCAGGCAAAAAGTTCGCGCTCCCGAACCCGTAGCGCGGGAAGAAGAATGGAATGAAGACTATGTGGAAGAGGAAAGGCCACAGCGTCAGGTAATGAAGGCGCGGCAGTATGAATCTATTCAATACGAAGAAGATGAGGAAGAAGATAACTGGAGCGAAGCAACGGGCAACGACAGGTATCAACAACCGCAGCCGCTAAAGTATGAAGCCCAGCCCTATAGTAAGCCATACGTTGACGAATACGATGATTATGACGACGTAGACGGCGATGCTTGGGAAGATGCACCGAAGCCTGTGAACATTCCCAAGAAAGTCAAGGAAAGACAGCCAGAATACGAAGAAGAAGGCGGATATTAATTAATTCGTAATTCGTAATTCGTAATTTTCGGCTTAAATTACAAATATATTTCTCTGATAAATTCAGCCCTCTCTTTGCAGGTAAGGAGGGGGCTAATTTTTGAGGATAAGTGAGGGAGTGGAGAATGTGCTATCGGCTCAGGGGTAGATATTCAATTCGATCCTGGTATTCATCCTCAAACGAAGCTTCCGCAATGATGATTAATTCTTCAACAGTTTGTCCGATGCTTTGGTTTGCATCGATGGTAAATATTCCAGGGATATGGCGACCTGAAGCTAAATGGTCAGCTAAATGTCCGGGCATCGACTTACGGTTATTCGTCACCAAAATAAATCCATTGGTTTCGCACTAAATCAAAATCTCTGGGTCTGGAGTGCCCTTGGGTGGCACATCTAAATCCCCAATAATTCGCACGACCAATTCAGGGTTGCGCCGCACAAGTTGGGAGCGATATGTAGGATTCAGATGTTCATCCAACAGATACCGGATTGCCATTAGCTTTCCTGTAACTGCTTTGGAGCTTTTTCTTCCTGCATCCGCCGAAACCTCATCCTGGCAGGAGACGGATTTTGCTGTTGTTCTTCGCGCATGGTTCGGGAAATTTCCAACCAATCTAACAGATACGCATCAACCTCTGAACGATGATGCAAGTAATACAAAATCGTGGCGTAAACCTGTTCTAACGTCACTGTATGAAATTGTTCGGCAATTTCTTCTGGTGTTTTAGAGCGATAGATATACTCGTAAAGAATGCTCTCAATCCCAATACGGGTTCCTTTGAGTCGGATGTCATCTGGTGCAAGGGCGTTGAAATACTCTTCCAGTTTCATAAAGCAAGATTGCTCGAATGAACATTTCACTTCAATCATAGAAGAACACCGGGAAACTCTATGATGAATGCTAAAACAGTTTGTAACTAATTAGTGAACGTGAGTTCGACAAGTCTTATTTGACCTCTCCCCCAGCCCCTCTCCGACGCGGAGAGGGGAGCAAAAAGCGGAATTATTTCTTGCTCCTCCCTTTCCGTTTCGGAGAGAAAGGCTGGGAGGGAGAGGTTCATCGAACTCACGTTAATTAGTTAAGTGTTCAGAAACTCACTAAAAACTGCTAGCGTCAAACAAAGTAAAATATCGCTGTGGACTTTCGAGCTTGAAAACGCGTTCTAATTACTGGCAACTGCTGCCTTATATCCGACTCCAGTGGCAAACCATCGCCAGGGGACTGATTGGGATCTTGGGATACGTGCTGGCGACTTTAGTATTAATTAATCTCGCCGGGAAATTGGCAACTCCCTTTGCCCAAGGTAATGTAGTAGCGATCGCTCAAATAACTGGTAGTTGTGCTTTAGTATTTCTTGTCAGAGGCTTATTTCAGTCTATACAAGATATGTACATGGCGAAAGCTGCTTTGCGAGTTGCTTTTCATCTCCGCCAGCAAGTCTACGCACATCTTCAAAAGCTAAATCTCAGCTATTTTGAAACTGCAAAAGCTGGTGATTTATCTTACCGCCTCACGGAAGATGTTGACCGAGTTGGTGAAGTGGTAAATAAAGTATTTCACGACTTTATCCCCTGTATTTTGCAGTTGCTAGTAATTCCGATTTACATGATTTACCTAAATTGGCAACTGACATTCGCAACGGTGATTGTTGCGCCACTGATGGGTATTTTAGTTGGCTGGTTTGGCGAACGGTTGGGCAAGTATTCCTTAAAAAGTCAAAATCGGGTGTCAGGTTTATCAGCCATTCTTGCGGAAGTTTTCAACGGGATTCGTTTGGTACAAGCTTTTGCTGCCGAAAATTACGAAATCGCCCGCTTTGGCCATGAAGCAGAACGCAGTCTCAAAGCTAAATACTCAGCCGAACGCCTGAAAGCGATTCAGATTCCCATCATCGGATTTTTGGAAGCCTTAAGTGCCTTATCGTTACTGATTGTGGGAGCGTGGCAAATTTCCCAAAATAACTTGACAGTGGCGAATTTTTTCAGCTATCTGGCGGCGGCGGCGCTGTTAATTGATCCCATTGGTCACACTACTAACAACTACAACGAATTTAAGCAGGGTGAAGCATCTGTTGACCGGGTTTTTGAATTGATGGCAATTCAGCCGACGGTGATTGAAAAGAGCAATGCGATCGCTCTCCCCCCAGTCAACGGCAAAGTAGAATATCGTCATATTTCCTTCGCCTATAAACCAGGTGAACCTGTATTAAAAGATATCAGTCTATTGGTATCACCAGGTGAAGTGATCGCACTTGTGGGTGCTTCTAGTGCTGGTAAAACCACATTTGTCAATCTCCTCCCGCGTTTTTACGACCCCGAAGTTGGTCAAATATTCATTGACGATGTTGATATTCGGGATGTGAAGTTGCATAGTCTGCGGCGACAAATTGGGATTGTTCCTCAAGAAACCATCATCTTTTCGGGGACGATTGCTCAAAATATCGCTTTTGGACAATATATTTTTGACATAAAAGCAGTTATAGAGGCGGCGAAAATTGCTAATGCCCATCAATTTATTAGCCAACTACCAGAAGGTTATAAGACTTGGGTAGGCGAACGTGGGGTAAACTTATCAGGTGGACAAAGACAAAGAATTGCGATCGCTCGTGCGGTTTTGCTCAATCCCCAAATCTTGATTCTCGATGAAGCGACATCAGCATTAGATTCTGAGTCAGAAGCGTTGGTACAAGAAGCGCTGGAAAGATTGATGGAAAAACGGACAGTATTTATTATTGCTCACCGTTTATCGACAGTTAGACGGTGCGATCATATTTTAGTTCTCGAACAGGGACAAATTGTGGAATCGGGAACCCATGAAGAATTATTAGCCCTAGAGCGTCGCTATGCGCGGTTTTATGCTCAACAGTTTAGTTAGAGGTAGGGGAAGTTTGAGGTTTTGAAACAACCGAATTAGTTTTTGAGTTCATAAAATCGGTTTTTAAGCTAGAAGAATGAGTATCTATCTAGTCAATACCCAATACTGTCGTACCAAATACTTCCATCTTCCATAATGGTATTACTGAAAATAGCCTTACGAATGTTATAGAAGCCCTCAACCGAACGCAAATCGGCATTGGTGAAGTTAGCACCATCGAAAGAGGAGTGGTTCACGAAAGCATCCCTGAGAATAGCATGGCTGAAATTAGCGCCATCAAAAATACATTGGTACATTTCGGCTCTGCTCAGGTTGGCGTTGACAAAGGAAGTATCGTTGAAGTTGGCTCCACCACCTCTAGCCTCGCTCAAATTAGCGCCGTTAAGGATGGCTTCATTCAACTGCGTTCCTTCCATATAAGCTCCCCTGAGATTAGCCCCAGTGAGATTGGTATTGTCCAGGTGAGCAGCTTCCAAAAAGGCTCCTTCCAAGTTGCTCCCACTCAGGTCAGCCCCACTCAGATCGACCGCTATCATGAATAAACCAGTTCTGCTGCAATTAACACTCCAAGCAAAGTTTCTTTCTCCCGCTTCATACCTATCCAACATTTCTTCAATATCCATAAGGGACTTCCAAGAAATAAATTATCCATCTTGTGGAGTGGGCATCTTGCCCGCCCTAATTATGCAAATTAAAGGTGGAACAGCTTACTACTGACCAAGCACAAAAAGTCATAATATAGCGGTTCTCAATTGTATGAAATACAGACCTAACCCCCAGCCCCTTCCCTGCTAGCGTTGGGGAGTAAGTCTCAAAGCCTCTCTCCTAAAAGGCTACGGTGTACACACAAGTCTGGAGTAGTTTAAGAAGCTGGTTTTTACCCCACCCTAACCCTCCCCTTGTAAAGGGGAGGGAACTAGATTTCCGGCTTCCCCCCTTTCCAAGGGGGGATTGAGGGGGGTAATTCGACTTGTGTGTACACCGTAGCCTAAAAGGAGAGAGGAATGGAAGTGAGGTCAGAGTGTATTGCATACAAATGAGAAGTACTATCTTAAAAAGAAAGTAGCTGGAAATTGACTACCTTCTAGACTGAATTGCCTTGATTAACTCATAAAAAGGTTGCCAATTATCTTCCTGAGCAATTGCTTCCCAAATAGATTCAATTACAGGTCTTAATAATACCGTTTTGGGATTATTAACAGCTAGAGTTTGGGCAATTACATCAATGCGATCGCTATCAAAATCGTTCAAAATTTGATGGTATAGTATGCACCAATCATCAAACATTCCAGATGCACCGGGTACTGGCACAATATCTGAATTATTCATCACAAAACCTGGTTCATCTCGCCATTTGGATGAAAAAGTACGAGCCATCTCATAAAAAAACTGGTGATAACCAACTTGGCTATCTTTCAAAAATTCAATCGTTAGATTCAACAGTTCCGCAGCTTGTGGATGTGGCAACTCTGAAAAACCTAACTTTTTCAACATCAAAGAACTGTATTCAGCTTGATAATATTCATCAAACCTAGCTAAACTAGTCTCCATATCGCCTTTATTAATAATCGCCTTTAAAGGTTCCTGGAGCATTTCTAAATTCAGCTTGCAAATAATTGGTTGATTACTGTAACAGTAGCGTCCAGAATAGTCAAAATATGCAGCTATAAAGTATGGGTCATAAGTAGGGATAAATGCATAAGGCCCATAATCAAAGCTTTCTCCCGTAATCGACATATTGTCAGTATTCAGGACTGCATGACAAAAGCCAGCCGTCATCCACTGTGCTACTAGTTCTGCAACTCGTTTAACTAATTCGGCGTAAAACAGAGCATATTTATCTTCTTCAGCATTTAAGTGTCGATAATATTGCTCAATTACGTGGTCTAACAGCTTCTTAGTTAAATCTGGACGCTGGAAATAGTGCAGTCGCTCAAAAGTGCCAAACCGAATATGAGAACTGCTCATTCTAATCATCACAGATGAACGGGTAGGCGAAGGTTCATCGCCCCGCCAGAGTGGTAAACCTGTTTCAATCATGCTCAGACAGCGCGAAGTACGTACACCCAAGTAGTGCAATGCTTCCGCAGCCAGCACTTCCCGCACCCCGCCTTTGAGCGTGAGCATACCATCGCCACCACGGGAGTAGGGCGTTCTCCCAGAACCTTTAGTGCCAAAATCGTATAATTTGCCATCATTGGCGCGTACTTGCCCGTAGAGAAAGCCTCTACCATCACCCAACTGTCCGTTATATTCACCAAATTGATAGCCGTGGTAACGCAGAGCTAACAAGGGTTTGCGTCCCTGAAATTGGCCAAAGGCTGCGATGAAATCTTCGTCTTTGACTACTTGGGGGTCTAGACCGAAACGGGGTAATAGTTCATCGTTACGCCAACGCAGGATGTGTTGGGGAAATTCCGCCGCTGCAACCTCATCATAGTAGTCATCGCCTAGAGATTCTAAAGCGCTTTCGTAGTTGAGGGTGAGAAAAGGATTGCTAGAATTCTTGTAGTTTGGGGTTTCAGCCAGAGTCATTACGAGCAAAGCTTAATTCATTCTTCCTTTAATACTACCTCTGGCTTCAGCATCATCAGCATAGACGCAAAAAGCGACCCATATATAAAATATGGTAGCGCCGCCATCAAAATCTGGAACGCTTCAGGAGGCAGGAGTAACCCACGTTTAAAAGCGTGGAATTAGAAGCAAGTACGAAGCCCTTCGGACATCTTACGACAAGCATCTTCCCTTCTCCCAAAAGGAGAGGCTAGCGCTAAAGAAGAAGACTGCACTGACTCTTTTGTATCTTATGACACTTTCAGGTCGAGACAATTCTTGTTTTAAAGCGAATGATTCAAAACTAAAGTTTTCATTTATAATCCTTTGCTCTTGCCTTATTTTAGAATAAATAAAGTTTTGCAATAAAAAAAATAAGACTGGCTCAACCGAAGTTTGGATAAAATCCGCCAGTCTTCCGAAACTTAATCTTAATTAAATAAAGCTGATTTTTTATTTTTTAATTGGTTCTGATGGTGGTGCAGCAATTCCTACTGGCTTTGATGTTGTTTGTGATGCCTGTGAAGCTAGAATTTTTTTCACTTGCAGGTTATAAGCTTGCAAAATTGATTGAACCTGTTTCTGTTGATCTTGATTCAGATCCAAAGATTTTAACACTATTCTGATTCTCTGACGGGATTGGAGTGCCGCCTTAAATTTAGTATCTTGGGACGGGTTTAATAGAGCCTCAATATCTTTATCTCTTTGCTGGCGAGCGACTTGGATTTGTAGCCGCTGTTGCTGTGTGAGTTTGATTGGCTGGTGTGATGCAGCACTAGTCTGAGTTTTTAAGACTGTTGTAGTGGTAGGATTTGGGCCTGGTGCTGCCAAGACAACTCCGTTTAAGATGGTAGCAAAAGCAAAGATAGTAGAAAAGACAGATAAGCGCTTTATAGAATTAATGAGCATTTTAAAAAACTCCTCAACTATTTAATAAAATTGAACACATCGGCTAAAGCTAACCTTAATAACTGAGCCTAGTAGTGAACAAATATTACTATTGCATTTGCTTGTGGAGTTGTTGTGTAGTTATTATGAATTTACTATGAATGTGTAGATATTCACAATTGATATATAAAATTAATTTTTATATAGATATTAGAGTATTAATTAGGTGCTTTCCAATGAGGATTTGTCAGACTTGTCAAAATATGATCTTCCCATTGGCCATTAATTAACAAATAGTCTCTAGCGTATCCTTCAACGACAAAACCGAGTCTTTTGAGGACATTACCACTGCGCCGATTGTGAGGCATATAATTAGCCATAACTCGGTGAAAATTTAACTCTTCAAATAGATATTGAGTTGCAGATTTTAACCCCTCTGTCATATAGCCTTTACCTTGTTTATTTTCAGCAAGGCTATATCCCACATAGCAAAAATGAGCTACTCCTCGGACAAAATTACTAAAATTGACTGTTCCAATAACTACAGTGGGATTTTTTTTGGTAAAAATAAATAGTTTTAACGATTGACCATTAATAAATTCCAGAAAACTATTCTCTATCTGATATTGCCAATATTCTTCAGTGAAAAAACCATCAGCCCAAAGAGGATAGAATGGAGTGAGATAAGTTTTGTTATCAATGAAGTATTTGATGATTTGAGGTATATCTTCATGGATCGCTGCTCGTAATAATAGGCGATCGCTTGCAATTATTGGCAGTTCTGATATCATAAATTGCTAAATCGGCGGGATTCTTGCCAAAACATTCTTTAAATTTTATAAATTCTCTCATAACCTGTGGTTTAGCAGCTAGGGGGAATAGAATTTGCACGCCAGTTAGATAAGTCTTGCTAATGTTTAATACAACTATTGGAGAGGCTGCATTTCTCTACGAGACGCTGCGCGAACGATAAAGCTTTCTTACCACACCAACGGCAAAGCTCAGTACAAGTACTTAATGCCCAATGCAATACTTCTCGGTTAGGCATTTTTAATTCGGAATCGGGTTTTGGTAAAAGGTTACTGGGTTTGGGTTAAAGGTTTTTTCTTTTCCCTTTTCCCAAAATCCGAGAAGTATTGAATGCCCAATGCCCTTTACAACAGATAGAGTGAGTATTTTTGCTCTTAATCTGCCATTCAACCAAAATCTTGATAAGCTGATGTCTAATACCTAGAGCGGAAGGATTGAGAGCCAATGGATGATAAAGCACAGTGCGCGGCATAACTTCGATAAAATCGCTTTGCCTAAACGCTGTACCGCAGCAGATTCAAGCAAAAAACAGCTCTTGATTAACCCAGTCTACAAGAAGGATAGTGATGTGGTGGGAATACGCTACGATTGGCAGGAATTAGAGATTCGGGCGATATACAATACGCCATTGCTAGAGCTTATTTATCAAGCTGCTAGCGTGCATCGCCAATATCATGACCCAACAAAAATACAAGTTTGCAAGCTCATATCTATCAAAACGGGAGGTTGTCCAGAAGATTGTAGCTACTGCGCCCAATCTTCTCGCTATAAAACAGAGGTAAAGGCGCAAGCACTCCTAGAAAAAGAAACGGTAGTTAACATCGCCCAGAAAGCTAAAGAAACTGGTGTTAGTCGCATTTGTATGGGTGCTGCTTGGCGCGAAGTGCGGGATAACTCACAATTTGAGGAAGTCCTGGAAATGGTCAAGGATGTGACTGCAATGGGTTTGGAAGTGTGCTGCACTCTGGGTATGTTGACGGCAAATCAAGCCAGAAAATTGTCAGAAGCGGGACTTTATGCCTACAACCATAACTTAGATACCTCGCAGGAATATTACAGCACAATTATTACCACAAGGACATATAGCGATCGCTTGAACACAATTGAGAATGTCCGTCAGACAAATGTCACTGTCTGTTCCGGCGGTATCCTGGGTTTGGGCGAAACAGTCGATGACCGGGTTGGCATGTTACAAACTCTGGCAAACTTACATCCCCATCCAGAGTCTGTGCCAATTAATATTCTCTCACAAGTACCGGGTACACCCTTAGAAAATCAGCCTGATGTCCCCATTTGGGATATCGTGCGGATGATTGCCACAGCCAGAATTTTAATGCCAGCTTCCGATGTGCGTCTTAGTGCCGGTAGGGCGAGACTTTCTCAAGTTGAGCAAGCTTTCTGCTTTATGGCAGGAGCTAATTCTATCTTTTCCAGCGACGACAACAAGATGTTGACGGTGACAACTCCCTGTCCAGATTACGATACTGACCGAGAAATGCTGAATTTACTTGGTTTGGGAATGCGTCCGCCTTCCCAAAGACAAGAGAAGGTAGCAAGTTCGGCTGTTGTAGGATAGATAAATATCTGATTGTGGGATGGACCTTTCGGCTGTCCCACAATAAATAATTGGATATTTTTACTTGAATTCCCTAAGCAGGTGTCAATAAAATCAACTGCTGTTGGAGGAGGGTTCTTACTCCATCTAATCCCAGTTCTACATTTGTCAATATCTCTGCAACTGTGGAATTACCATCACATCTTTGCATAAACTCAAACTCTGCTACAGATAAATTAACTATCTGGTAATCGTAATTAAAGAAACATTGACTGGGAAATCCCTCAAGACAAGGATTAAGTTCGGGAATCGCTGCTAGGAGGACATTATCCTCTGACCAGTCAGCTTTGATTAAAGGAGGACGACCGAGGAAAAACTCGTAATGAGTTACTTCTGGGTCTAATAATTCTATCAGGCGATAAAGCTGGCGATCGCTCAATTCTTTTGCCCGTTCTACTAACTCTGGTGCTTTACCCAAAAGTCTCTCTAAATCCCAGAAACTCGGATTTGAGAAACCAATAAATTCCAATCCCGAAGCATCTATTAATTCAAACAGCGTTTCAATGTTGTAGTCAATTTCTTGAGGATGAACGTACATATCAGCAAAGTATTCATCCTTGTTGTTTTCTAGCGACCAACGTTGTTTATCATATTTGACAATTCGGTTATTTTCTGGTAGAGAAGCGAATATTTGTCGCCCAACTTGGACACCATCGCGGTAGTCGCCTTTTTTGTCACCTTGAATAAGTGCGATCGCTTTTTGCATGAGTTGAATTTCCCAGCGTCCCAATTCCCCATACACAAAAATGTGCATCAAGCCGCCTGGGGCTAACTTCTTCGCCAAAGCTTGAATCCCGCGAATGGGATCGGGAGTATGATGCAAAACGCCAACACAGTTAATTAAATCAAACTCACCCGGTAACTGTTCCACATCAAACAAACTGAGGTGATGAAATTCAACACGGTTAGCACCAGAACGTTGACAACGTTCTTTAGCTACCGCTAAAGCGCCTGTACTGAGGTCAATTCCCACAACAGAAGCTTGAGGATTGAGGTGAACTAGGTACTCTGTACCCACACCAGTACCGCAACCTGCATCTAAAATCCGAATATCTTGCCTTTGGGGTTTTTGACCTGTGCAGAAGTTATGAGCAGCTAGCCAGTTCCAGCGCCAGTTGTAGCCTGGAGGTGGTTCATCCAATAAAGCTTCTGGCGGAAAGGGATAAGTATTGTAGAGTTTGGCAACAGCAGCACTAACAGTTTGGGAATCGGACATGATGAGGAATAACGCAGCATTTCTGAGTTTAGCGAATCCTGGACACTTCAGGTAGACAAATAATTGCGTAGGCGCAGCCCGTCGTAGACATCGCCATCAGCCCATATATTTTAAGTATATAAATTGTTTCAGTAATAACACTACTGTTTAAGTATCTCTTGGCTAATAAAATTTAATTGTAATTTTGTATAAAAATTTACTTATCAAGGAGCATTAAATGGCTGTAGGAATGCCGGAATTCGTTGAAAATCCAGAAAATCGTTGCCCTGTGATTCTTTTACTCGATACTTCTGGCTCTATGTCAGGTCAGCCTATCCAAGAATTAAATCGAGGACTTGCTGCTTTCAAAGCAGATGTACTCAAAGATTCCCAAGCATCGCTGAGTGTGGAAGTAGCTATGATTACATTTGGCCCTATAGTTAAACTCACGCAAGACTTTGTGACGATTGACCAATTTACACCGCCTACATTGGAAGTAGGTGGTGTTACGCCAATGGGTGCGGCGATTGAGTATGCTTTGGATTTTATAGAAAATCGGAAACAGACTTATAAAGACAACGGTATTCTCTATTATCGCCCTTGGGTGTTTTTGATTACAGATGGAGCGCCAACTGACTCCTGGAATTCAGCCGCGCAAAGATTGAGACAAGC
The DNA here is from genome assembly GCF_017115065.1 of Nostoc sp. JL23. Taxonomy (NCBI): domain Bacteria; kingdom Bacillati; phylum Cyanobacteriota; class Cyanophyceae; order Nostocales; family Nostocaceae; genus Nostoc; species Nostoc sp. JL23. The sequence continues at coordinate 23,184 of NZ_JABXKN010000152.1, read as the reverse complement.
AGAAGCACAAAGCCGACTGTCATTTTTTGCAGTTGGTGTAAAGGATGCTGATATGAACATCCTCAAACAAATTTCTCCACCTGAACGTCCACCAGTTACGCTAAATGGCTTAGATTTTCGTGAGATGTTTGTCTGGCTTTCTGCTTCAATGAAACGGGTTTCTAGTGGCAAAGTGGGGCAAGCTGTAGCTTTACCGGCTATGGGATGGGGTCAAATTACCAGTTAGGCAATCAATTATTCTGCTGGGTGAACCTAAAATTAGTGGTGAAGCGAAGGTTTGGCAAACAAATCGCAATGGTTACTTAGCAAAAATTTATCACAACCAAACTCCTGAGCATGTGCAAAAGTTGGCGGTGATGATAGCGCACCGACCCAAAGAGCCAAACTTTCACCTCAATCATATTTCTTTTGCTTGGCCTAAGTCGGTACTGAAAGATGCTCAGGGTAATTGTGTGGGCTTTTTGATGCGGGAAATTAAGGAAGGAAAAGAACTTATTGATATATACAACCCCAAGCGTCGTAAGGATTTGAAACTTGAGGTTGATTGGCGTTTTCTCCAGACAACGGCGCTGAATATCGCCTCAATTATTGAAGCAATTCACATTTCTGGCTATGTTTTGGGTGACATCAAGCCGCAAAATATTCTTGTAAACGATCGCGCCTTACCTTCTATTATTGATACTGACTCCTTTCAGGTTCGGAATCCAAAAAATAATAAGATTTATCGTTGTCCAGTTGGTTCACCAGACTATACACCACCAGAACTGATTGATAAAGATTTTTCTAGCATCGATCAAACGGAAGTACACGATCGCTTCCGGTTAGCAGTGATTATCTATCAGTTGTTGTTTGGTGGTCAAACTCCTTTTGCGGGAAAGTGGATAGGTACGGGGGACACTCCAGAAACTAATGAACTTATCCGTCAGGGTTTATGGCTGTATGCACCAAACCGTTTGATGCAACCTGTAGAGAGGACAATCCCTCTTGAGATTATTCACCCAGAGGTTCAGCGATGTTTTCTCAGATGCTTTAACGATGGTTATAAAAATTCTGACTTGCGCCCAACTGCTGGGGATTGGGTAAAGGCGCTGAGACTTGCTGTTAACGAGTTAACTATCTGTGGAAAGAGAGACAGCCACTACTACAGCCGAACTTATGGTAAGTGTTATTGGTGCGATCGCTCTACAAAACTTGGTGTTGATATTTTTCCTGGGTTTGTTAAAGCAAAAGCATCTGCTGTTGTGAAATCAACACCACAACCGCGAGTTATTAATCATCACGTAATAGGAAACCTCCTGCAAACCCTCACTGGTCATTCTTCCGGGGTTTTTTCTGTAGCCTTCAGTCCCGATGGACAAACCTTGGCTAGTGGCAGTAGCGACAACACTATCAAACTGTGGGATGTGAGGAAGGGAAATCTATTGCAAACCCTCACGGGCCATTCTAACTCGGTTCATTCTGTAGCCTTCAGTCCCGATGGACAAACCTTGGCTAGTGGCAGTAGCGACAACACTATCAAACTGTGGGATGTGAGGAAGGGAAATCTATTGCAAACCCTCACGGGCCATTCTAGCTGGGTTCCTTGTGTAGCCTTTAGTCCCGATGGTCAAACCTTGGCTAGTGGCAGTGGGGACAAGACCATTAAACTTTGGCAGGTTAAATCTGAATCATCTATCACTACAACTAATTCAAACTCTAATAACAAAGGTTTGATTATTTGTATTGCTATGAGTGGGTTATTTATATGGATTTGTTTTGGAGTAGATGCTTTCGCTTTATTTATTTCTGTGTTTATTTTTGTTTTAGTTTTATGTATTATTTTTAGTCAGTAAAGCGTGGCATCTAAATACAAAAAAATAATATTTATTAAGTGAAACAGTCCCATAATTGATAGAGGTATTAACCTATACTAGATTTTGTAAAATCCAAGCTAAGAATATGCAACCAGTCTGGTTAGTATATTTGTTGATAACATTCAGCCATCCTTTAACTTTCTCCTCAAATGTAATCACTGTTATGGCTAAATTTTCAGGATTCTGCTGTCTTATGCGTTGTGTGACTAGTGAATGACTATTTTGAAATAACGACAGATGGTCTGTATCTAATATCCACATAATACTTACTTTGTCTCATTCTCCAAGTCAATTTGACTCCGTTCAGCTTCTATGTATTCCAGAACCTCAGTAAAAAGAGGATTATCTTTGTGCATTCCCGCAAATTTCATCCACGGATGTTCGGTTTGGGGAGGTTCAATTTCCAAAGTCACTATTTCTGGTTTTCGCTCTTGTAAAAGTTGAATTAGTTTTTCTAGCGCTTCTTCTTTAGTCACACCAGAGCCTTTAAAATCTGGCAAGCCTAACACTGTCGCAATAACCCCACCATCTTGTTGATTTTCAATCAGCACATCATAATTTAACTTGGGTGCAGTATTGTTAGGATAAGTTTTTACAGTTAAACTCATAATATTTTCAAGCTGGAAGTTTTATATTGATTATAACTGCTGACCTACTTACTACTAATCTTTAGTTTGTACGTGTTAGCGTAGCGTTTCCTAGAGAGGCTCAAACTCTCAAGTTAGCACGTTTTATGCTGACTACAAACCTTTAGGAATTTACACTGACTTACTTAATATATGCTTTGATTTTTATCATATACTCTTTTGCGATCGCACCAATGATTTACAACCAATCAGAGTTTAATTTACGCTGTGAATGGGGACCACAAGGTGTTGCTCAACTCGCTCCCATCAGTGATGTAATTGTAATAGTTGACGTTCTCTCTTTTTCTACTTGCGTGGAAATTGCCACCAACAGCGGCGCGATAATTTTTCCCTACTCATATAAAGATGAATCAGCCATAGATTATGCCAAATCAGTGCGAGCAGAGTTAGCAAGTCATAGACAACGTTGGACAATAAGTGGATATTCTCTCTCGCCAAAATCGGTGACTCAGATTCCTGCTGGAACTAGACTAGTTTTACCTTCACCTAATGGTTCTTTTTTGACTTTACATACAGGGAATACCCCAACTTTGGCTGGTTGCTTGCGAAATTGCCAAGCTGTAGCGCAGTTTGCTCAAAGGTATGGTGATAAAATCGCTGTGATTCCTGCCGGTGAAAGGTGGAAGGATGATGGTAGCCTCCGCCCTGCATTTGAAGATTTAATTGGTGCTGGGGCAATTCTCAGTTATTTACATGGCAGTTTATCACCAGAAGCCGAAGTTGCTGTGGCAACATTTCAAGCTTTCCGACAGGATTTACTGGGGTACATGAAAAAATGCAGTTCGGGTAAAGAGTTGATTGAAAAAGGTTTTGAGTCCGATGTTGAACTGTCCGCAGCTTATAACGTAAGTGATTGTGTGCCTTTATTTACTGATAATGCTTATGTAAAACAGACAGTTGATGTTTTGGTCTGGAAGCGCATTTGCCGGAGTGACAGCCAAAATAACTGCGATCGCAGATAGGGTAACATTGAATAAATAGTTAAATTTACAACTTTTGTTTATAGTATTTCCCCTGTATGTAAATACTGACTCTTTGCAGATTAAACCACTACAAATTAAGAATTACTTCCCGTGCGGTGTCAGTTGTGAATATGAGCTTGTCAGTAGCAAAAACAACTTAAAATCGACTAATAACTACTATCCCATAACTAAGTATAATATTTTATTTCTTCGTAGCAAGTTATCTGCGTGCTTCTGGGCTGATCTCTGCGCCCTTACCCTGCAAGAAGGCGTACCACTTCGTGGAAGCAAGCTACGCGTACCGTCTCGTAGAGAAGCGCATCTGCCTTGAAATCAAAAAGAAATCAGTAGACAGTTCCCAACCTACTACTTAGTTACAAAACTTAGACTTAATCTCAGACAAACTGGAGTATGCACTTTTAAGACTGGAGACATTTAAGATACAGGTTCTACATACTTCTTAATAAATCCGCCTTCAGAACGCAAAACGTTCTAATCTAAAAGCTAACTGGGTTAATTTACTGGCAGTTTTGCAGGCAACACTCTCAAGCTCATAAAGCATAGACACACCGATGTGTCAAGCCTCAAAACAATCCAGACTTAACAATATAAACGCTTATGATGGGAGTTTTACAAATCCGATGAGTGTTAAGGCGAGTGGTGGAAGCTCGGTTGCGCGTCCGCAACTATATCAAACTCTAACTGTAGCCACAATTATCCAAGCAGAGCAGCAAGACCGCTTCTTGGGAAATGGTGAACTAAATGAACTGGCAAGCTATTTTGCATCTGGTGCAAAGCGTCTAGAAATTTCTCAGACGCTGACGGACAATGCCGAGATTATTGTGTCTCGGGCTGCCAACCGGATTTTTGTCGGTGGTTCGCCAATGGCTTTTTTAGAAAAGCCCAGAGAAGCAGAACTAGTAACCGCTGGTGGTGGTAAAGATGCTAGAGAAGACCTCAGACTAGGAACCGTAACCTACGTTGAAAGTCGTGGTGGGTTCCTAGAAAATTTACGCTCAATATTTAACTCATCACCTAGCGGCCCGACACCCGCAGGTTTCAGACCAATTAACATTGCTCGATATGGCCCAAGCAACATGGCCAAGAGCTTGCGGGATTTATCCTGGTTCTTGCGCTACGCTACTTATGCGATCGTTGCTGGCGACCCCAACATCATAGCGGTGAATACAAGGGGTTTGCGGGAAATCATTGAAAATGCCTGTTCTGGTGAAGCAACGCTAGTAGCTTTGCAGGAAATCAAAGCCGGGGCACTTTCATTTTTCCGCAACGATGCTGAGGCTACAGAAATTGTGTCTCAGTACATGGATGTTTTGTTAACAGAATTCAAAGCAGCCACACCTTCAAACAAAGTTCGTCAACGCCCTTCTAGCGACCAGCAAGGGTTGCAGCTGCCGCAAATTTACTTTAATGCAGCAGAACGGCGGCCCAAGTTTGTGATGAAGACTGGGTTATCAGCTAGCGAGAAAAATGAGGTAATCAAGGCTGCATATCGGCAAATCTTTGAGCGCGACATTACCCGTGCTTATAGCTTATCCATATCTGACCTGGAATCCAAGGTTAAAAATGGCGACATCTCTGTAAAAGAGTTTGTCCGTCGTTTAGCTAAATCTCCCCTTTACCAAAAACAGTTTTACCAGCCTTTTATTAACAGCCGAGTCATCGAACTAGCTTTCCGCCACATTTTAGGACGGGGGCCAAGTAGCCGAGAAGAAGTACAGAAATACTTCTCGATTATTTCTAACGGTGGTCTACCAGCCATAGTAGATGCCTTAGTAGATTCTGCTGAATACAGCGACTATTTTGGTGAAGAAACAGTACCCTATCTGCGGGGTCTGGGTCAAGAAGCACAAGAATGTCGCAACTGGGGGCCGCAGCAAGACCTGTTTAACTACAGTGCGCCTTTCCGCAAGATACCTCAGTTCATCACCACATTTGCAGCTTACGAGCAACCGCTACCAGATCAACATCCCTACGGTTCTGGTAACGACCCCTTGGAAATTCAGTTTGGGGCGATTTTCCCGAAAGAAACTCGCAACCCCAGTACCAGTCCGGCTCCTTTTAGCAAGGATACCAAACGCATCCTGATTCACCAAGGTGCAGGGATTAATAACCAAAATAGTAATCCCAGAGCGCGAGGTGAAGCTCCTGGTACCCTTGGACCCAAGGTGTTCAAGTTAGACCAGCTGCCTGGCACTAGAGGTAAAAAGGCTGCCAAAAATTCTAGCGTCAGATTCTCCGAAAGCTCCACGCAAGCATTGATTAAAGCTGCTTACCTGCAAGTTTTCGGTCGCGATCTTTACGAAGGCCAGCGCCCGAAGGTATTGGAAATCAAGCTGGAAAACGGCGACATCTCGGTGCGCGAATTTATCCGTGCTTTGGCTAAGTCGGATGTATTCCGCAATCTGTACTGGTCATCGCTGTATGTTTGTAAAGCGATCGAGTATATTCACCGCCGCTTGTTGGGTCGTCCGACTTATGGTCGTCAAGAAATCAACAAGTACTTTGACATTGCTGCTAAACAGGGCTTTTACGCCGTTGTTGATGCCATTATTAACAGCGTAGAATACAGTGAAGCCTTTGGTGAAGATACAATTCCTTACGAACGGTATTTGACTCCTGGCGGTGTATCCGGGCGGCAATTGCGCGTTGGTAGCATTCGTGAAGATGTTGCAGCCAAAGTTCAGAAGCAAGTAATACCAAGCTTTGTGACACTGGGTACAGTGACAGAAAAGCGGTCAGAACCAGATATTCAGTTCCGCATTAACCAAGGTGTCAGCAAGCAACGGGAACAGACCAAAATCTTCAAGCTGGTGGCTAATACCAGTGACAAAGTTGCAGTCAAAACTTTGATTAGCGCTGCGTATCGTCAGATATTTGAGCGGGATATTGCACCCTACATCGCCAAAAACGAATTTACCAAATGGGAAAGCAAGCTGGGTAATGGCGAAATTAGTGTGAAGGAATTTATTGAAGGTTTAGGTTACTCTAACCTCTACCTGAAAGAGTTCTACACACCTTACCCCAACACCAAAGTGATTGAGTTAGGAACCAAACACTTCTTAGGACGTGCGCCACTAGACCAAGCAGAAATCCGCAAGTATAACCAGATTTTGGCTACTCAAGGTATTCGTGCCTTTATTGGTGCTTTGGTAGATAGTGTGGAATATAACCAGGTGTTTGGTGAAGATACGGTGCCTTACCGTCGCTTCCCGACCCTCCCGGCGGCAAACTTCCCGAATACGGAGAAGCTGTACAACCAGCTGACCAAGCAAAACGATGACGTGGTTGTACCAAGCTTTAAGCCAGTACAAGCCCGTGTCGGGGTTAGTAACGATACACCGCTTTTGGTACAGGCGATCGCAGATATCGCAGCCCAAACAAATGGTAAACCATCCTTTGCTGAACTAGGTCGTTCCTACAACGATGCTAGCGGACAAACCGTGGATATGGGTGTGCGTAAACATGCACGCATTTACCGTCTAACAGAAAACACCAACCAAGGCGAAAAACAACAGGCAATCAACGCCATTTATCGTCAAGTATTGGATGTATTTAGCGGTGAAGTGCCTGAGGATTTCCGTCGCACTGACCTAGATAGCAAACTCCAAAATGGTGAAATTTCCGTGCGGGAGTTTGTGCGTGAACTAGCTAGTTCCCAAATCTATCGTCAGCGCTTCTTATCACCTTATCCTCATGCCAAGGTCATTGAGTTCCTCTTCCGCCATCTGTTGGGGCGTACACCCGCAACTCAGGAAGAAATTGGCCAGTACAACAAGCTGCTAGCCGATAGTGGTTTGTCAGCTGCTGTAGAAGCAATAGTCGACAGTCCAGAATATAGCCGCTACTTCGGTGAAGATGTTGTACCTTACAACCGCTTCCCATCTTTGCCAGTAGGTAACTACCTCGGCAGTGTAGCGGTTGATTAAGAAGTAGGGAGTCGGGGGAATAGGGAATAGGGTACAGATTATTTACTGTTCCCTATCCCCTGTAACCTTTCCCCTGTCCCCTTCTTAACCTTTCGTAATACCGCTCTCAGATTGCAATTAGAACAGTAAATTCTGAAAAGCAATATTACAAAGTATTAAGAGCAGTCATAAATGCTCAACAGAATGCCGGAAAATGTTTTGCGGAAGGTAACTGAGTTTGAAAGCTTGTGTACTAATGTTGACTCAAGCAAACTCGTAATTTTTTAGCCATAGCAGTTGTGAAACTGTTGTGTCTAAAAGGACGAGAAAACAAACTCAGTAAACCAAACTCAAAGTCGCACCAGTTTAATCAAATCCTGGTTTCATTCGTATTGGAGGAATCCATTAATGAGTATTGTCACGAAAGCTATCGTGAATGCTGATGCAGAAGCCCGCTACCTCAGCCCTGGTGAGTTAGATCGGATCAAGTCATTTGTTGCAAGTGGTGAGCGCCGTGTGCGGATTGCTCAAGTTTTGTCAGAAAATCGCGAACGGCTCGTTAAGCAAGCTGGCGATCAACTGTTCCAAAAGCGTCCTGATGTTGTGTCTCCTGGTGGTAACGCTTACGGTCAAGAATTGACTGCTACTTGTCTGCGTGACCTAGATTATTACCTCCGCCTCGTTACCTACGGTATCGTTGCTGGTGATGTCACCCCCATCGAAGAAATTGGTGTTATTGGTGCCCGTGAACTGTACAAGTCCTTGGGAACTCCTATCGATGGTGTTGCTGAAGGTATCCGTGGGCTGAAGAATGGAGCTTCGACATTGCTCTCTGGTGATGACGCTAGTGAAGCTAGTGGCTACTTCGACTACCTAGTTGGCGCCCTTCTAGGATAGGGTGAAGCTGTTTACCTACTGATATTGCAATACGGTTGGAAATAAGGAATTAACAACATGGCTCAAGACGCAATTACCGCTGTCATTAACTCCGCAGACGTTCAAGGTAAATACCTTGACTCTTCTGCTTTAGAAAAGCTAAAAGGCTACTTCGCTACAGGCGAACTACGGGTACGTGCTGCTAGCACCATCAGCGCTAACGCTGCTGCGATCGTCAAAGAAGCTGTAGCAAAATCTTTGCTATACTCTGACATCACCCGTCCGGGCGGCAACATGTACACCACCCGCCGCTATGCTGCTTGCATCCGTGATTTGGACTATTACCTCCGCTATGCTACCTACGCTATGTTGGCTGGCGATCCTTCCATCCTAGATGAGCGTGTGCTCAATGGCTTGAAGGAAACCTATAACTCCTTGGGCGTTCCCGTCGGTGCTACCGTACAAGCTATCCAAGCCATCAAAGAAGTAACCGCCAGTTTGGTAGGTTCTGATGCTGGTAAGGAAATGGGCGTTTACTTAGACTATATCTCCTCTGGCTTAAGCTAAGAACTAGTTTGCGCTTAAGAATTTAGGTGCGGCTTTATTAAGGTCTGGAAATCAACCGTGAGTGCTAGAACGTTATATTGCTTATCTTGGTAAATTATCAGTGATGAGTGTTGGTGGTCTAGTATTGATGTTTGATTTCCAGCCTTTGAATGATTAAAAGATTTGCACTCAAGATTTTGAGATAAAAAAGTTTTCACAAGGTATAAAGGAGATTTTCAAAATATGTCCCGTTTGTTTAAAATTACTGCTCTAGTTCCAAGCCAAACCCGAATTCGTACCCAACGCGAACTGCAAAATACTTACTTTACTAAGTTAGTTCCTTATGAGAACTGGTTCCGCGAACAGCAACGTATTCAAAAAGCAGGTGGCACAATTATCAAGGTGGAACTGGCAACTGGTAAGCAAGGCGCTAATACTGGCTTGTCTTAATTCTGTAAATAGAATATTATTTTAGGGAATTGGTAAGAGGTCGAGAAAGACCTCTTTTTTATGGCTTAGATTTTTGCAAATCAAAAGTTAAACATATTTAAAAGGCGATACCCGCGAGTATAAAGTGGAACTGGACCATCAGGATTCTGTCTATTCTTAGTGTGTTCAACAGTTTCATCAAACACAATTAGCGTTTCTTTCCCAACCTTCAGCCAGTCTTGATATGGCACGCTCATATCTTCTTCAATACCACCAATATTATGTGCGACCATTGCCCGGTAAGCTTCATTGAATTTCCTGCGGAACCGGAAATCTACTGAAATTCTTAGACCTTCAGTTTTCCTTCTTACTGTTTGATGCAATCCACGGGCATCATTAAAGTACATTGTGCCGTGTTGTAGTTGTGCTTCTGTGTAGGAGACAACCATCGGAATATCCCGACCTTCGTCAAAGTCTGACATCACTTGCATAGACTGTAGTTCCATTTCGCGGGGCATTTCACCTGCTTCGATAGTGATATTATCGATGTCGCCAAATAATGGTAGAACCACTACAGTTGCATCAGCAGCAACACCTGCCCAGACATCACTGTGGCATTTTGAGCTAGCAAAGGGCAAACCCAACTTCTTCGCGTCAGTCTTACCATAGACCATGCGGAGATTTACTGGTAAATCCACTGCATCAATCAGGTCATTCGCTCCTAGTTGGTAGAAAGCCTCTGCGACGCTTTTTTGAAAGAGGTTAAATGCCAGAGTATGTTCTCGCTTGGGCATCAAAAGACCAGTGCCGGTGTAGTTAGGCAAAGTACTTCTTGCTTCCAGTAGTCGTTCAAGCATTTCAGCTTCCGAAAGAATGATGGGACTATTCAGACACACTGAAATATAACCCGCAGCAGCAATTCTGATTTGCTGGAATAACTCAGGCTTTAATGTGTGTTCAAACAGTAGTCGGTACTGTCGCCTTGTAGCAATTTTATCGGCAAGCTCATCAAAGAGCCGATCACCAAGCTCAGAAAATGCGTAGGCGTAGCCCGTCGTAGACATCGCACGCTCATATTGTAAGCGATCGCGCACTGGTAATTCTGCTAACAGTTCTTCTAACATCATTTCTTCCAACGTTATTCTAAATCGGCTAAATAACTCATACATTCAAAGCCATTCCGTTTTGAAAACGAATCTGACTATTACAAATTAACAATCTTATTCTCTTTATACTTCGTAAAATATACTGTTTTATTGTGATTAATTATCTTAATTAAAAGAATTAATTTTAACTTTATTAGTAAAGCCTAGATGAAGTTAGAGGCTAAAAAAATAAATCTATATATATGAAGTTGCTATTAACTAAGTAATAATTCAAGTTTATGAAGTTAAATCTAATTTAGCTGCTTATATTTAAAGAAACTAACAAGCTAATAATGATGAGGAGAGTTTTTCCTTGGAAAATAATAGTTTTTAAACAAAAAATATAAAACTAGTAAAATCAACATTCTCAGACAAACATATTAATTGTTAAAACATATACATCAAATATTTCAGTTTTGCCAGACTAAATCGATCAAGATAAGTCTAACTTGAGTATAAATAAATAATTAAAAATGTCAAATGTGAATCACAAAAACTCAACTAAAAACTTATATAATCGCACAGCATCAGAATGGATTAGAGGAGAACCTACTTCTTTATCAGACTTTACAGCCCGCCCTTTTGTATTAGACCTTTGTCAGTCTGTTGCTAGGTTGCGAGTACTTGATATAGGTTGTGGAGAAGGTTATTGCAGTCGAGAACTAAGGCGACGTGGCGCTGCATGGGTACATGGAATAGACCTTTCCCAAGGCATGATTGCAGCAGCACAATTGCAAGAAGTAGAAGATGGATTGGGTATTAGCTATGAAGTAGGTTGTGCTACCAATCTCAAGCAGTTTGATGATGGCGAAATTGACTTAGTTGTTGCAGTATTTTTATTTAACTATTTGACAATTGCTCAGACTCAAGAATGCATGGCAGAAGTTGCGCGCATTCTTCGTCCGGGTGGTCGATTTGTATTTAGCGTTCCTCATCCATCTTTTCCATATATGCGGGAGGCAGCATATCCGTTTTATTTTCAAATTGAAGGTACAGGCTATTTCAGCAAGCGAGATCGGCAGTTTCCTGGTCGTATTTGGAAACGAGATGGCTCCTGGCTAAATGTGCAATTGATTCATAAAACTCTTGAGGATTACTTTAATGCTCTTAAATTTGCTGGCTTCAATACGATGCCAACCTTACAAGAATTGCGTGTAACTCCAGAACATATCGCAATAGATGAATCATTTTTTAGCCCGTTACTTGACCAACCCCTTCATCTAGCCCTACAAATATTACGATGACACAGACATCTTCTTTAGTTAGAAATTCCTTCCGTGAAATAACGATTAATCATCCTCTATGGAATCATGAGTTTCTAATGCGCTGTCAGACTGGAAATTTATTTTTACCAGACGTACAGGTACTAGCTGTCCAGATGTACAAATTCTCTAAAGAATTTAATCGTATTTTGGCTAGCATCTTGTCTTGCTGCCAAGATGAAACTAGTCAGTTAGTCATCTTGGAAAACCTATTTGACGAAATGGGACAGGGAGATATAACTCAGTCCCACCCAGAATTGTTTCGTAAATTTACCCGTGCACTTGGTATTCACGACGAAACTCTGGCATCACTACCCACTGCACCTGAAACTCGTGCCCTTATTGAAACCTACTTGCAGATGCCACATAAGTACGGCTATTTAGCTGCACTCGGTGCCGTTTGTTATGCTTCCGAAGGGATTGTTAGTTCACTGTACACGCAACTATACAAAGGAATTGTTGGCGCTACTCCTTTACCCAAAGAATCGCTGATCTTTTTTGAAGTCCATATTGATGTGGATGATAGTCATGCAGCGAAGCTAGCGGCAGTGATTGAACCTCAGATTACCATGAATGAAGAAGATATTAAGATAAAGCTAGCTATTTCCGAAGCTATGGATGCCCGCCTTCAATTTTTTAACGGTATTCAGCGTCAAATCTCTAAATATAGCTTGTATCCTGATTCATGGCTGCCTTTTGATGAATCCCTGTAGTTAATCTGTCAAGCTTAAATTAATGGATGAGTAAGTTTGTAGTAAGGACTTTAGTCCTTATTTTTTAAGCACAAAGTCTTTACTATAAACCCTCAAAGCCTGCTTGGTAAAACGAATAAGTGAAAATACGGTTGTAACAATTAGTATTTGTAGCATTAAAATACAAACAGTTTTCCCTATTTTTTCGGTTTTTAAGGCTGTAATAAAAAATTTTAAGGTTTGATTGTAGAAAATCTTCTCATTTAAACAAGCCTTTTAAGGAATTAATTGTCGAGTTTTGCGCAAATTCACAAAGTAAAATTAGGTGCAGCAAGAGGAGGCTTCCATGTACGGATTAGTGAACAAGGCGATTCAAGACATGGTGTGCAGTCGCTTTGGCGAAGATACTTGGAAAACAATCAAGCACAAAGCAGAGGTGGATGTAGATGTTTTCCTCAGTATGGAAGGCTATCCTGATGACATCACCCACAAGCTGGTAAAAGCTGCTAGTGTCATTCTCGGTTTATCTTCCTCAGAGATTATGCAAGCCTTTGGGGAATTTTGGGTTCAGTACACTGCTCAAGAAGGCTATGGCGAATTGATGGATATGAGTGGAGATGAACTCCCTGAGTTTTTAGAAAACCTTGATAATCTTCATGCTCGTGTAGGAGTTAGTTTTCCTAAACTCCAACCCCCATCATTTGAGTGTACTGATATAGAAGAAAATTCTCTGAGCTTACATTATCGCTCTGATAGAGAAGGGTTAACGCCAATGATTCTTGGACTAGTCAAGGGATTGGGAAGCAGGTTTGATACAAAAGTTCATATTACCCAAACCCAAAATCGAGATGAAGGTGCTGAACATGATGAATTTTTAGTGATTTATAAACCAAATTGAGTGCAGTAGCATGGCTCCTCCTCACCTTACACTTTCGCCAGAGTTGCTGGCGAAAGCTTTTCCTTTCCACTTTGCCTTTAACTGTAATCGGGAAATTGTACAAGCTGGTGATGTCTACGGGCGCATTTGTCCTGAACCATTAGTTGGTAAATTGATTGAGCAGCATTTCCAAATCAATCGTCCAAAAATTTTGGTCGATTTTGATGTTATCAGTAAACAGTCTCGTGCCCTGTTTATATTAGAGTTTCTCCACAATGGAATGCATCTCAAGGGTCAGATGATGTATCAACCAGAGGAGGAGGTGATATTTTTTTTAGGTTCTCCCTGGATTACAGATACAACTAGCCTCGCTCCTCTGGGTATTAAACTCAAAGACTTTGCAATTCACGATCCTATTGTTGATTTCCTGTTTCTGCTACAAGCTCAGAATACTGCTTTGGCTGATGCCAAAAAGTTAACAAGTGAACTGAAACAGCAAAGGGCACAACTACGGAGTGCGCTACAAATCAAGGAGAATTTGGCAGAAATTGCTGAGGCTCAGTCTAAAAAATTGGAAAAATCCCTCCGGGAGCTACAACAAACTCAAGCTCAATTAGTCCAAGCTGAGAAAATGTCCAGTTTAGGGCAGTTAGTTGCAGGAGTTGCTCACGAAATTAACAACCCGGTTAATTTTATTTATGGTAATTTGAAATATGCAAAAGATTATACACAGTGTTTGCTGAACCTTGTGCATCTTTACCAGCAATTTTATGACAATCCTGTGTCAGATATTCAAAAATACATTAAGGAAATTGAGTTAGATTTTTTACTAGATGATTTGCCCAAAATCCTAAATTCGATGGAAGTAGGAGCCGAACGAATCTCTGAAATTGTCTTATCTCTGCGGAATTTCTCTCGTCTCGATGAGGCGGAGAAGAAAAGAGTTGATATTCATCAGGGACTGGATAGTACTTTGCTGATTTTACAAAGTCGCTTCAAAGATAGTGTCGATCATCCTGGGATCAAAGTAGTGAAAAATTATGGAGATTTACCTTTAGTAGATTGCTACGCTGGCCAACTCAATCAAGTATTCATGAATATTATCAGTAATGCAATCGATGCGCTCGATAATTATGATAGTAGACGCGCGATCGCAGAAATTCATGCTAATCCTAATATAATTACAATTACTACGGAAATCATCGAAACGAACTGTGTAATCCGAATTGCCGATAATGGTTCAGGAATAACAGAAGCAGTTAAGGAACGACTGTTTGATCCATTTTTCACAACTAAGCCAGTCGGTAAGGGTACAGGATTAGGTTTATCAATTAGCTATCAGATTGTAGTTGAAAAACATGGGGGAACACTACGATGCGTATCAGAACCTGGGCAAGGAACTGAATTCTGGATTGAAATTCCCCTATCTATGAACAAACAATCACTTAATTGCATCAAATCATTAAGTTTAATAAAATAAATACTTTAAGTAAGTCAATTTTCGAGCGATCGCTCTTAACTATAGCAATTCTAGTTTTTAGTATAAAATGCTACTTTTTTTTACAGAGTAGAGATTGCAATTTGTCAGAAATATTGAACTAGTGGTGTATTGAAGTTAACAACTCTAAGATTTATGGTTGCAAAGCCTACTTATGAGTTATAAGTTATGATTTATGAGTTTTATTTTTAACTCCTAATTTCTAACTTTTTACCTGTACCGATCGTGAATCTACGCCGCCTGATTCCAATTTTTGATAGTTCAGTCTCTAACTGGGCATTAGAAGCGCGGTTGTTGCGCTGGTTAACGTTGATTTGGCTGTTCGTCGGCTTGATCATGCTATTTTCAGCATCATATCCTGTCGCTGATGCCCGTCAGAATGATGGGTTGTACTACTTTAAGCGTCAACTGCTTTGGGTCTTAGTTTCCTTAATCGGATTCAATATTATTGTTAATTCGCCATTGCAGAAAATTTTAGGACTATCCCATTGGTTTTTGTTGCTGTTTTTGGGGTTAATTTTTGTCACACTGATCCCAGGATTGGGAAAAAAGGCTTTTGATGCAGCACGTTGGATTGCGATCGGGCCAATTCCGATTCAACCTTCAGAACTAATTAAACCCTTTTTGGTGTTGCAAAGTGCGCGGCTTTTTGGTCAGTGGGAACGAATTAGTTGGCGGGTTCGCTTCGCGTGGTTGGGTGTTTTTGGTCTGGTACTTTTAGGAATTCTTGCCCAGCCTAACTTGAGTACAACCGCACTTTGCGGCATGACTATCTGGCTAATTGCTCTAGCAGCTGGCTTACCTTACAAGTACCTGGGAGGAACAGCAATTGGTGGAGTAATGTTGGCACTACTCAGTATTAGTATTAAAGAGTATCAGCGTAAGCGGGTGATGTCATTCCTCAATCCTTGGGCGGATGCTACAGGAGATGGCTACCAGTTGGTGCAAAGTCTACTAGCTGTGGGTTCTGGTAAAACTTGGGGAGCTGGATATGGGCTTTCTCAACAAAAGCTGTTTTATTTACCAATTCAAGATACCGATTTTATTTTTGCGGTGTTCGCTGAAGAGTTTGGCTTTGTTGGCAGTATGGTGTTGTTGGTACTTTTAGCTACATTCGCTACTCTCGGATTAGTTGTGGCACTAAAGGCTAAAAATATAGTAAATAGATTAGTCGCGATCGGCGTGACAAGTTTGATGGTAGGACAATCATTGCTCCACATCGGTGTTGCTACAGGTTCTCTTCCGACTACTGGCTTACCTTTGCCCATGTTTAGTTATGGTGGTAATTCTATGATTGCCAGCTTAATAGCTGCTGGGTTGTTGATTCGGGTAGCACGTGAGAGTAGTGAAGCTGAGGTAGTACCGTTGCGAAAACCTCAGCTTGAAAATGGGCGCAGACGCAGAGCTTTTCATAAAACCAGGAATTGAGCTAGCAAATGCCCAAAAAGTTACCTCAGAGGTAAAGGAGTCTTAAATGGGCTATTGCTTGGTGGCAGAGTAGGTGGAATTGGGTTAATGCCAGGTATAGGAGTAGGCTCTACTTTTTTGAGGACTGTAATTGCAAATCCTCTTTGCTGGGATTGTTGCTTACCAGATATATCATTTACTAGAAGTCCGATTTGAGGGGGGAAGGCTTGATTGACTGGAAGCTTCATTGAACCAACTGCTGGAACGTCATTGCCGTATGGTAGAAGTTTAACCTGAATATTTTCTCCCTCTACTCTCCAACTCAGGGTAGCAGATTCACCTTCCTTGAGAACCAGATTTGGTTGTTCGCTACCGTTGATTCTAAAAGAGACAATTTTAAATGGTTTTGGTAATATTCCAATTTTCGATTCAGTCTTTTTAAAACTAGTTTTTTGGCTTCCATTATTAGGAAAGGCTTTGATTTGAAATACAAAATTTCCGGCTTTAGTTGCTAAAAGAGGAATATTTGTACATCGCAATTGTTGATTCTGTTGTGTACATAGCTTTTGAAGTTTCGGGTCGGTAATATTACCTTGATTAAATTTATAAGTAATTGCCTCGCTATATAATGTACCATCATCTGCGCTGCCAGCGATTTGAATTTGCGCTAACAATAATGGACGGGCAATTGCCCAGCTTAAAAGAATATTTTGACCTTTTGTATACACTGGTTTATCTGGTTGAAAACTAAGTACTTCAGCAATTTGTTTTTCAGCTATTTCTACTTGGGTGGTTTGGCTAGCTAATTTGTTATTAGGAGAAAATATTTGTATACCATTGCGATAAAAAGCTTGTAACTCAAAAGTGTAATTCCCTTTTGTTTTAACTCCAGTTTTAACGTTGCTACAAATTAGCTCTTGTTTATCTTGCACCTGACAAGGAGGTATTTGATTAGCGCTTGCTTTACCCAGTGTTTCAGGAATGCCATTGCTAAAGTCATAAATAATAGGCTGAATAGGCTGGGAACCTTTAGCCGTCAAAACTAACTTTTTTAACTGTTTATAGTGGTGAATTTCCCAGTTTAAAGCTACTTCATCACCTTCAGTTATTTGAGAGTCATTTGCACTAAAACTTTCTAATCTTAAAGGATCGGGGTTTAAAATTCGCCAAATTATAAATCCTATCCCTCCTAATAACCCCAACATTGCCAAAATTAATAGAAGAAATTGCCACCAAGGACGAGGTTTCCATACCAAAGTTCCTTGAGGCAATGTGTTAGGTAGTGGTAAACTTTGTTTATCTTTGATGTCGAGTTGAAAGTTGACCACTAGCCCTGCACCAAACCACGGTCGTCGCCACCAAGGTTTAGGTTTGAGCGTCAAATCGGCTACAGCACTTCTATTAGGTAATAATCTTACTTCCGTGGGATCAAATTTGTAAGTATATAGTTCTTCTTCGTCTCGACTTTTTAGGTTTAATATCAGTTCGCGGACAATATTTCCCTGGTTCGCTAGTGATAATTCGTACTTGCCAAGACTCCGGCTAACTTGTCCCAAGATGGTATTAAGTTCTATCTCTAAGCGATAATTTGTCGGAATTTGGATATACACCAAATCCAGCAGTACTAAGTCTGGAGAGTTTTCTGAATACAAGCGGATTGTCGGCGAATAGCTTCCCGCAAGAGTATCCCCAGGTGGGTGAAATTTCAATAATATTTGACCTTGAGTACCAGGATTGAGTTCTAGTGCAGTCACGTCAGACACTAATCCTGGCCCCTCAAATCCAGTTGCAGGATAATTAATTGTGAACCAGTCATCGTCTAAATCTGGGCAACTCAAGCAGAATCTGTCTACGAGAGAAGAGCGGTTGTCAACTATTACCTCCACTTGCAGAGGTTCACTAGGATTGAAAATTAACGGTTTATTGGGGTTGGTGTTAGGTCTAATGGAAAATGTCGGGTCGTTCACCCGAATTGCGGTCTGTTCTTTTAGCAGAACCTTAATTTGGTTTGCGAAAGTTATGGGAGTATCTTGGGGATAATGTAGAGGGGAATCTACGACTAGGGTATAGTCATAGGTTCCTGGGAGAGCATTTGCAGCAATTTGAAACTCAAATCTTACTTCGTCGCTATTTTGACCTGGAGCTAATGCTAAACTTTCTCTAGGAGAACTAGACCAGCCAGTTAAATTTTGAAATACTTCGTCAAAAACAAAATATAAGTCAATAACCGCACTCTGATCTCCCTGATTGATTACAACAATATAGAGTTCAATCGTATCTCCTGGCATCCCAAATTGAATTCCAGGTGGGTTGATAATAACTTGCAGTGGATTGAATTTAGCTTGCATGTCATTGATTCCCTTATTTGATGCGGTGTAATTTGACCTGAAAATCTTCATCACCACTCACAATCATGGTTCCTTGATTAGTTTTCAAATCGATACTATTGATTTTTTTAGAGCTTTTGTAAATTTGTTTACCTTCTGCTGCTTTTGTTTTGTCGAGCTTGTGTTCGGGAGTTAAGTACCAAACTAAGACTCGTCCATCATCGCCACCACTTACTAAGAGACTACCATCGTCACTAAATGCTAGAGTCCGCACAGATGTTTTTGATGCTGACCAACGGTCTAGTTGTGAACAATTAAGTTCATTTACTTTTTCTAGCGGATTCAGATTTTTGATAGTTTGACACTGATTTAAATCCCAAATCGTAATAAATCCCGCAGAATCAGAAGTTGCGAGGATTCTTCCTGTTGAGTTAGGAACAAAAGCTAATCCCCAAATAAAGTCTTCAGGTCCAACTAATGGGTCTAGTTTTTCTAGATTTTGTACTGATAAACTTGAGGATTGTTTATCAGATTGAGTTTGATTCCATTGCCACAATATAAAACGCTTAAAGTTTCCAGCAATTACTAGAGTTTGTGCATCTGGGCTGAGATTTAATGCCCGGACTTGGAAACCTGAGAGTTTCAATCTACTTTGTACGTCAATAACTTGCGGTTCTGGCAAAAAATCGCTGTTAGGTGCTGGTCTTGACCACACCCTAACTTTACCACTGCCATACCCACTGAATAAGTTAAGTGAGTTTGAGGTAAAAGCTAGGTCAAAAACGCGATCGCCTTTTGCTTTAGGATCTTTAAGGTCTTGAAGTTGGCTAATCTTGGCACCTGAAGGGACATCTCTAAGTTCAATTACACCATTATCTAAACCAACAGCAACACGATTATTTTGTAACGGCATGAAGCGCAAGACTTGTACAGCGTCATCGGTAATGGCCATCAAGCCTTTGGGCTGTTGCGGTTGATCGCAAGCAAGGGGCTGTCCAGCGTATGTCACCGTATCATCAGGGTTTAAGCTATCAGCACCAATTCTCCAAAGCCTTAAGGTGCAATCATCTGAGCCACTGACCACAGATAAACCAATGCCACTAAAACGCACTGAGTTGACAGAACGTGTATGCATTACACCTCTTGGTTGCAAGATTAATGCGAGGAGTGCGGCTAATAGTGCGATCGCAGCTAATTGTAGCCATAAAGGTATAATTGGCAGAGTCTTTACTTCTAATGTCTGCGTGGCTGGGTCTGTACTTCCTAAACGTTGGTCGGATAATTCCGATTTAGCCTCCAGCAACAAAGTTTTACCGATTCCAATCCAAGGACGTTTTGTTTTAACATCGAGAATGACTTTACTTGTCTCTCCTAGATGAAGATTGGCAGTTTCAGGAAGCTTTTTAAAACTACATTTTCGCCAGTCTCTACCCTGCACCTGCACATTAATTTGTTGATTGAGGTTGCTAGCATTTTTAAATAGTAATTCAAAGGAAGCTGTATCAGATTTCCAGTCAGGCAACCATGCCGATTTACTGGGAATTTTTAGGTATTTTTCTGTGGTAGTAAAGTCTATAAAACCCACTGGCAAAACTTCAATATTGCCTTCAGCATTAGTTGGATAACCATTATTGCTAACAGCTTCAATAGTAAAAGGATAATTTTGACTGGGCGCTTGCACTACAGAAGGAGGTTGGCATTGGAATGTAGCTTCTGCTAAACCACCCGGATCTAAGGGTAATCGGCGTTCTGCACTGCCAGCCAGCCAAGACGAATCGACGCCTGTAAAACGCAGCATTACCTCAGTTGGTTGTTGTCCCAAGTTCCGCACCCGTACTGGTATATCGACAGAATTGCGGGGATAAACTTGGAACTCTCGTACAGGCAGTTCTACACTTAAATGTGTGGGTCTGTTGTCTCGCTCGATTTTCAGGCGTAGCACAAGTCTAGACTGTTGTGCTAATTGCGGTGAAAAAATATTTACCATCAGGTTGACAGTACCAACAAATCCCGGAATGGGTGTATTGAAGACGAAAACTTGGAAGATGGTACTACTGCCTGGTGGCTTGGCTGCCGCTACCTCTGGTTCGAGTCTATACCAGCGATATCCTGTGTTGCGGATTTCTCCGGCTGCGGTAATTTCTATCTGAAAATTGACAAAGCGATCGCTGTCATTATTGACAGTTACCTCAAATGATACAGGAGTATCACCTGGACGAAAGGTTAGGTTCTGAGTAGAAAGGCTGGCATTAATAACACTTTTTTCCATGCTATTACTTATAATATTTTTTTATATTCTGCATGACTAGCGCTATTAAAAAATTAATGTCTCGTGAAAACGTGACAATAGCTTTTTTCCTTTGATTATTGAAATTTATATACTATTAAATATTGTGTAATAAATTGGCCAATTTATAAAAGTCATTTTCAAAGGCGATCGCTAATAGAGATATGAGTGAAAAAAATGTAGAGACATAGCACTGCTATGTCTCTACAAGGGTTCTGGATAACGCATATTTAATTTCTGGATATGACCTTCTCAGCAACGCTTTAACTCAAATTAAAATCGCTGCCCAATTCCTAGATGCACTTTGCTTTCTCCCTGGTCGTTAATGCCATAGTCAGCCCGAATTAAGCCTAGTGGTGAATTTAATCGCACTCCCGCCCCATAACCAAAACCATAACCTGGTTTATCTCGTACACCTGCCGGATCTCCTAATACAGTATCACCAGAACCTAAATCTGAGGCGAAGTCGGCAAACAATACACCGCCGACGATTGGTAAGACGGGAAAACGATATTCTGCGGAAGCTAATACATAACTGCGACCACTGCCAACTTCTCCAGAATCGTAGCCGCGCACTGAGTTGGAACCACCCAAGTTAAAACTTTCGTAGGGCGGTAAATTCCCAAGGACGGTACCGGCTTGAACATTCACCGCAAATACTTGTGGCTGTTTACTGTTAAATAGCTGTACTGGTAAATATTGGCTGTAATTAGCTTTGAGGCGATTGAGGGAAATATTACCTTCACCGATGGGTACAGATTGTTCTGTACTCAGACTCAAAACGGAACCTTGAGTTGGATTGAGGGGATTATCTCGTTGGTCTTTGGTGGCGGTGAACGATACGGTAGTTAGGTCATCAATACCAGTTCCACTCGCAGACAAAGAATTGCCCTGAACGTCAGTTGGGGTAATATTACCTTGGCGATCGCGAATACTAGTTCGGGTATAGTTTAATCCTAATGAGGTATTCCAGTCATCAATTGGTCGCTGCAAGCTGACACCACCGCCAATTTGACCTTCTCGCACTTTGTCGCCGTTAGCTAGCTTAATCTTGTCATCAAAGGTTTCCGAAAGTTCCTGACTACGAAAACCATTTACAGTGTAGCCGAAGCGATCGGGGTTAGTTGTCCGATAAGGACTGGTAAATTTGGTATTAAACTGCAAGTCTCGACTACTTACCCCAACATTCACACCGAAAGTATCATTCACACCGCCGACATTCTGATCTTGATAGTTGATTGTACCTACCAATCCTTGATCGGCATTGTAGCTACCACCCAAGTTAACACCACGTGCCCCAGTTTCTTTGAGTTGGTAGACTAAATCAAGTTTTGTCGCATCTCCTTCTAAGGCAACATTGACAGTTTCAAATAAACCAGTACGATATAGCTGTTGAATGTCTTGTTTAACGACATTTTCTTGGAAAATTTGACCGGGTTTCAACTTGAGTTGTTGTTGTAAGAAATCTGCTTTGGTGCGTCCTCCAACGGGATTACCCTTGCTATCTACGGTTTTACCTTCATCGTTGACAAAGCGAAACTTGATATCACTTACCAAACCTTCAGCAACATTCACAGTGAGAATGCCTTGAGAACTAGGTTTAATTGATAACACCCGTGCTAAGTTATAACCATTGTCGGCGTACCACTTGTTAATTTGTGCTACTGCTTGTTGCAGTCCGCTGGGACTAATAGTGGTTCCAATCTGAGATTGCAAACGTTGTTGGGCGACTTGATAGGTAAGTACTTTAGCACCAGATAATTGCAGCGATCGCACAATCATCGGTTGAACTTGGTATACTACATTCAATCCAGCCTGTGTGCTAAAGCTATTCACACTCACAGTACTAAATAAACCTGTATTTAAAATTGCTGTTACATCTCTTTGTAGCTGGCTTTGACTGGTTTCTCCACCCACCTGAGTTTTAATTACCTGGCGAATGATTTGCTGTAATTCTTGATTGGCTCCCACCACCTGTACATCTGTAGCTGTGACAACTAAATTGCTTTCAGTAGCACGAGCTTTGGGGGATGAAGGTGAAAAAGAGGGAGTGGGAGGGAGTGTTACTGATGAATTTCCCTTGTCTGCTGATTTTAAGACTACTGGGGAATTTTTGTTTGCACCTGTTTGCACGGCGACGGGATTTTGGGAAAATTGCTGTGCAACTATAGTTTCTGGGGAAGCAATTGTCTCTACCCGTGCGGGAGTGTCTTCAATTATCGGTACCACCAAGTTATCAGCTTTTGCAGTTGGAGTAACGTTTTTAGCAGGTGCAGCCGTTGCTTGCTGAGTAACATTGCCAGCAGCTAAAGTAGCTAAAGTAAAAATAGCAGTAGTAGAAACTCGCATAATATTTAACCTAATTAACTGGGAGTTAGTTGTAGAGACGCTAGCGAATAGACTCATCCTTAATATAAATAACATGGGATAATAAAAAGCTGGAGTAAAAA
>NZ_JABXKN010000127.1:0-5470 GCF_017115065.1 Nostoc sp. JL23 | reverse complement strand
TATCTAGCATCTATAGATTCCATAGGTGATATTTTTTGTCAATGCGTAAGTCCTAATCTAGATAAAATTTTTCATGAAGTTGAACAAGGTGAGTCAGTACAAATTATGCGACAGGGGCAACAAGTTGCTGTAATTCTGCCTACAGCTGAATATGAGCGTCTGCTGCATCCAAAGCTGGGTTTTTGGGAATCTGTGGAACGATTCCGTCAAGAGATCCTTGAAGAAGGAACCGAGATTTCTCCCGATGAGGTTTGGAAAGATGTACGAGACAAGTCTCCTGGACGAGAGGTCATCTTGTGAGTCGCTTTTTACTCGATACTAACGTCATCTCTGAACCATTAAGACCACAACCTAATCCAGCGGTTATCCAAAGGTTGCAACAGTATCAGGGAGAATTTGCTATTGCCTCTGTTACTTGGCATGAATTGTTGTTTGGTTGCTATCGTCTGCCTACTTATAGAAGGCGAGAGAGAATTGAGCAGTATCTCAAGAAGATAATCCAACCAAATATTCCCATCCTTTCCTATAATTACGTGGCGGCTGAATGGTTTGCTTCAGAAAGAGCACGACTGGTAATTATAGGAAAAACTTCTGCGTATCCAGATGGGCAGATTGCAGCGATCGCCAAAGTAAATGGTCTTATTTTGGTAACAAATAATATTTCAGACTATACCGATTTTCACGAACTTCAACTCGATAACTGGTTTTCTTAATTGAGCCGCCTACTTTTTCTCAAGATAGCAAAACTGCTTTTAATTGTGCTGTAAAAACTCAATTTTGGGCAACAACGGGTCAGTCACAATACCCACACCGCTAAAACCCCAGCGTTTGAGCAAGTTTCCCAACTGTGTACGCGCAATAGATTCCACCGCAAAGCGATTTGCCACTTCTGCTGCGTGGGTGTTGAGATAGCTAAGAGCGTCAAAGTTTTCTTGAAACAGCAATAAATAACCCGATGTTTCAGCATCAGGACGAGCTATAAGATAATTCCCGTCAGTTTTTGAACGAACTAAGTAATAGACATCGGACAGCATGGAGATGAAGTTTGTTGGGGAGGAAAAAAAGTCCTTCAAATAAAAAACATAGAGGAATATCGCACTGCTTTAATTTCCGAGTATCCCTCATTGCTTTAATATCAACAATGTAAAATAAATATTTATCCAAATTTGCCGCTAACGTAATCTCTGGTTTCTTCCTGCTGAGGATTGTTGAAAATTAATTCTGTTGCATCGTACTCTACCATGTAGCCGCTACGGGTTCCTTTCTCTGAAGTCCGAACATTAAAAAAGGCTGTCTTATCAGAAACACGCGCTGCTTGCTGCATGTTATGAGTGACGATAACAATAGTATATTGCTCTTTAAGTTCGTGAATCAGTTCTTCAACACGCAAGGTGGAAATGGGGTCAAGAGCGGAGCAAGGCTCATCCATCAGTATAATTTCAGGTTGGACTGCGATCGCGCGAGCAATACATAACCGCTGTTGTTGTCCACCAGATAAAGACGAGCCACTTTGATGTAGTTTATCCTTGACTTCATCCCACAAAGCTGCTTTTCTGAGACTGCTTTCTACCAATTCATCCAAATCACCTTTGTAGCCGTTGATTTTAGCTCCAAAAGTAATATTGTCATGAATTGACTTGGGAAATGGGTTTGGTCTTTGAAACACCATCCCAATTCTCCGGCGCACTTCTACAGGGTCGATATCGGCTGCATACAAGTTTTTATCGTAAAAAAGTATTTTACCTTCTGCCCGAAATGACTCAATCAGGTCATTGAGACGGTTATAGCATCGCAACAACGTACTTTTACCACAACCGGAAGGGCCGATAAAAGCAGTCACCTGATTTTTCGGTATATCTAGCCAAATATTCTGTAAGGCTAAAAACTTGCCGTAGTAAATGTTGAGATTTTCAGCCCGTAAAACGGTTTCAGTGTCATTCACTGTCCTAGTATTGGTAGCCATAAATTAAATCTAGTGTTTGTTTAAGCGATGGGGATATGCACTGTGGATGGTTGCTGACTAAGCTTTTTTGCGAGTTACCCAGCGAGCGATGATACTTGTGATTAGAACCATCAATACCAAAATCAAAGATGCTGCCCAAGCTAAAGATTGCCAATTTTTAAACGGAGAAATGGCGTATTTGTAAACTAAAACAGCCAGAGAAGCTGTTGGTTGGAATAAACCATCTGGCCAAAAGTTAGAAAATAGAGCAGTAAATAGCAAAGGTGCGGTTTCTCCAGATGCTCTGGCGATCGCTAGCGTTGCCCCAGTTACAATAGCTGGTAAAGCTGCTGGTAAGACTACTTGACTTACAGTTTGAAAGTTAGTCGCTCCCAACCCTACAGATGCTTGTCGCAAATCTTGCGATACTAACTGTAACGCTTCATCAGTAGTTCGCAGAATAATTGGCAACATCAAAATTGCCAGTGCAAACCCTCCAGCTAGAGCTGAATACGATCCTAAGTTCAACTTTACCATTGTCAAAACTACAATCCCATAGGCGAATACCCCAGCAATAATTGAGGGGACTCCACTAAGGACGTTAGCCGCAAAACGCACCCATCTAGCTACTTTTGCCGAACTAAATTCTGTGATGTAAATCGCCCCTAAAACTCCAAAGGGGATACTAATCAAGGCAGCAATTCCTACCATCAACAGCGTGCCTAAAATGGCATTACCAAAGCCTCCTCCTTTTTGGAGAGCTTTGGGTGGCAATTCAACAAACACGGCCAGATTCAGACTGCTAAAGCCTTTAATAATCACATAAGAAAGTACTGCTAGCAAAGGAACAAGTGCCAATACTCCGCAGGTAAAAGCGATTACGGTCATCACTGTATTAAACAGTGTTCTTTGAGACATGGCGGAGCGAGTTAAACTGCGCTCTGGAAAATTAGAAGTCATAATTTAACCCAAAACTAAGCTATATTCGCTTGACTCTCAGAACGATCAACTCTGCCAGAATATTGACTACTAGTGTCAAGAAAAATAGAATTAAAGCCGCATACATTAAAGCCGAAACTTGCAAACCACTAGCTTCTGAGAATTGATTTGCCAGTAGAGAAGAAATCGTATTGGCTGGTGCAAAAAGAGAGAGACTGATGTTGTTGGAGTTGCCAATTAACATCGTTACAGCCATTGTTTCTCCCATTGCCCGGCCCAGTCCCAACATCACAGCACTAACTATGCCCGAAAAGGCTGCTGGGATAAGAACTTGTAAAATCGTTTCCCAGCGGGTTGCTCCTAGTCCGATAGAGGCTTGGCGCAAACTGGGGGGTACAGAAATCAAGGCATCGCGGGATAAAGCTGTGATGATGGGCAAAGTCATAATCGCTAATATGACTCCCGCCGGCAACATTCCTGGTCCTGTAGGAGAAGTGCTAAAAAATGGCAGCCAGCTAAAATAACCATTCAGCCATTTTCCCAAGCTGGTTAATATTGGCACCAAAACGAAAATACCCCACACGCCATAGACAACGCTGGGAATAGCTGCGAGTAGTTCTACCGCAAAAACCAGTACCAGTTTCACTTTTGCAGGTAAAAAATCCTCGCTCAATACAATAGCAGTACCAACGCCAATTGGGACTGCTATCAGCAGACCAATAAAAGAACTCACGAGAGTTCCATAAATTTGAGGTAGCACCCCATAGGTATCATTAACCGGATTCCAAGTGGTATTGGCTAAAAAGCTGACACCAAACTGTTGAATGGCAGGCCAAGCACCAATTGCAACCTGCGACCCGATCCATAATAAAGTACCAGCAACCGCAAAAGCGAAAATTTTAGTCAGCCAAATAAAACCCAAATCTAGGGATTTTTCGGCGCCAGAGCGATTTTTCATCGCTGATGACAGATTTTGAGAATTTGTAGTCATGAATACCGACTTTCAAGATTAAATCAGAGAAAAATATGGGAAGCAACTAGATTAGTAAAATTGTCGCCTCATCATCTATTTAAACTGACTTATACAATAGTAACTCTGTGTCCAAAGTTACTACTGGATAGGCATGTTTTATTGCTTGCTTACTTGCTAGCGCTAGTACCACTGGCAACAGAAATTTTGTACTCTGGACTGATTTGGTCAGCAGCAGCAGCTACTTTTGCGATCACACTTGAGGGTAGAGGAACATACCCTAATGGAATAGCCTGTTTCTGACCTTCAGTTAAAGCGTATTCGATGGCGGCTTCTATTGCCTTAGCTTTTGCTGCATTAGGATATTTTTTGTAAACTAAGAGCCAGGTATAGCTCACGATAGGATATGAATCAGCACCTTCGGGATCTGCAATAAAGGCCCGAAGATTTTCTGGTAAGGTTACTGCTTCTAAAGTTTTAGCGGTTGACTGATCGTTATCAACAATGAATTTTCCTGCTTTATTTTCCAAAGCAGCAAACTTGAGATTGTTTTGTTTGGCGTAGCCGTATTCAATGTAACCAATAGAACCTTGAGTTTGTTGGATTTGGGCTGTAACACCCTCATTACCCTTCGCACCAACTCCTACAGGCCAATTGACACTTTTTCCTTCGCCAACCTTGCTTTTCCACTCCGGGCTGATAGCACTGACGTGTTTTGTAAACACACCAGTGGTTCCGCTACCATCAGAACGATAAACAACCGTTATTGCTTCTTTAGGAAGTTTTGCACCTGGGTTAGCCTTGGCAATTTGGGCATCATCCCAAGATTTGATTTTGCCTAGTAGAATATCAGCATAAACGGCTCTTGGCAGCTTAAGTTCTGGAACATCAGGCAAGTTGTAAGCCAGTACGATGCTACCAGCAGTCACAGGCAGTAAAATAACACCCCTATCTGCTGGTACTTTCTGAATTTCTTCATCCTTCATCGCAACATCGCTGGCCCCAAAATCTACAGTGCCTTTGATAAATTGCTCAACTCCAGAACCGCTACCAACTGATGCGTAGTCAACTTGCAGATTTGGATATTTTTTGTTTAAATCAGTGAACCAGGTATCGTAAAGTGGTGCCGGAAAAGTCGCACCAGCCCCGCTTAACTTTACGGTTCCGCCAAGGTCTAATTTAGCTGGGCTAGAGGCAGTAGTATCGGTAGCAGTGCCAGAAGGCGTATCCTTGCTGGCTGTACCATCTGGTGTTTGTTGTCCGCCACAAGCTGCTAGGCTGATTGTCAGTGCTAACACTGAAATTGAACCTGTGAGGCGATGAGTTTTTATTGCACTAAGACGTGAGAGCATCGCTATCAAATTTTTAGTAACTTTTCAGGTGAGCGTTTCTAAGATACTCCCAAAGCACAACAATAGAGATTAACGAAAGGTTAACAAAGCAAAAAGATACTTGTTTTTTTGATGAAGAGCAAACCCTTGTTTTTAGTTTTTATTGATAAATTTTATACCTTGCTTTAAGTTTAAGATAGAAATATTACTACCGTAAGTTTTTTATACGTATTTAGGACTTACGCATTGACAGAATAACAAAATAGTGAATTGATGAATATAGGTCGT
>NZ_JABXKN010000084.1:0-5526 GCF_017115065.1 Nostoc sp. JL23 | reverse complement strand
TTAGAGTTAGTGTAACTATCTATGTAAAGTTTTGTATCAGTATTCAACATTTCTGATCCAAAGGGTAATAATTTTTTCTTGATATTTGATTACCATACTGTTTTGCACTCCCATTATTTTCCAGTAATTCGAGTTTGGGTAGCTAACAGAATAAGAATAGAGTAGCAAGGATATCTTAGCGATAGAATGCTTTTAAGCTTTTCATTTTAATTAGTGAGTTGGAGAGCATAATAGCTGCTACCTTCAGATATCCATAGTACTCTCTAAATCATATTTGAAGCAACTAAATTTGATATTTTTGTAACGATTTGAAGGCTTTCAGTACAACTTATACAACTCAGACGCAATTCAACCTTGATTTCCAACAGCAGAATGTCACAGTAAATCTGGTTAGTAGATTCGCGATCAAAAAATTATGAAATTTGTAAAAGTATTTCTTGCTGCCGTTACATTAATTACTGCTTCAGTTAGCCCCGCCTTTGCTGATGCCAAAGTTGAAATTTTAGGTGCAAGTTATGGCGGTAACGGTTGTCCCAATGAATCCGCCAGTTTGAGCGTTAGTCCCGATGGTCAAGAGCTAACCATTTTATTTGACAAGTTTGCAGCCATCGGAAATGTCGCCGCACAAAGGCGGAAAAGCTGTAATTTGAGTATTCCGATCAAATTACCCCAAGGCTTTCAAATTTCCCTTTATGATGCTGATTATCGGGGTTATATTGCTCCCGGAACTACTGGGACACTAAGAGCAGAGTACTTTTTTGCTGGTACCCGCGGCCCAGTTTTTTCTCGGACTTTTAGTGGCGAAACTGACTATAATGTTCGAGATAGCTTGGCGACAGTAGCTGATGTTTGGTCGGGCTGTGGTGACAGTGTAAATATGCGGGTGAATACTGCGATGACTGCGAAAGGTCAAGGGATGGCTACTGTTGACTCCTTCGATCTTGCACACCGAGGTTTGGTTTATCACATAAAATATCGCACCTGTCGTAAAAACTAGTACACTTCCGGATAATTCCGGCACAGAAAATTTATTCTGAAACCTTTTATCTAGTGGGATTTTTACTCATAGTAAACGCAGAGTACAGTACATACGTTGCGTTAGCGTAAAAGCAAATATTGACCCTAGCGCAAAATATATTCTCTACTGTATTGTTGCCCAAGAGTATGAAGTGATTAAATCAGAATAGGGAGCAGAATTGACCCAACAAGAGACACAGTTAGGATTTGGCGACTTAGCCAATCAGCGTTTTCGCGCAGGATATGCAGAATACTACCGTGAACCACTGTTTCTATCTGTATCCGCTCCTGTAGAGGGAAAGAGTAGTGGCTTTTAGGGTTGCTGGATAATTCCTGTACCTCTTCGACTACATAGCGGTTAGGGATATGACTTAGAATGTGGGCAATTAACTTTTGGCGTAACTCATGAATCGAAAAAGCTAACTGATAAGGATGTTCAGGGTACTCATCTAAGACATTTTCAATTTCTTGAATGACTATTGGCAATGTTAAATTAATCAACGTATGTGACATTAGTGTTGTTTGATATAGATGTTTACTTTCAAGCCTAGATTCATTTGATAAATGTACAGTCTGTTCTCAAAAATATTTCCAGATGGTTCCTAATTTCTCTTCTTCTAAAAAGTGTAACAACCAGACGTTTGAAATCAAGTATATACAAGAGTTTGATTGATAGTTGAATTGTATAAGTTGATTAACGACGCACACAAAACGTAGCCAGATTAATTTAGCAATATAACTCTCTTTGAGGAATTAACCAGTAAAGCAATCGCAGTTCTAGCGATCTCCTGATGGTAGAATAAGTCTAAAATTAATAACATTCATAATGTTACATGAATTTCTCTTAGCAGAACGTGACGAAATTCTCGCCTTATGTTCAAAAAAGATCACGGGTCTTGGTGATTCCATGAGTTCGAGCGACGAAATGGAAAGAGGATTACCTGTGTTCTACGATGAACTCATTGAGGTATTACGTGCTGATGCTGATATAGATGAATCTAGGGAACCAGATAACAATTCTATAGAAAGTGTTCACAGAGCCGCAGCAGAGCGCCGGGGGAAAGAGTCGTTAAAACTTGGCTACAGCATTTCTCAAGTTGTTCATGGCTACGGCGCTCTTTGTCATCTTTGAGGGTATTAGCGATGCCAGCTTTGGGCGGATCAAACAGAGCAAGGTAGCCGAGAAATGTCATGTTCGTTTCATCATCTTTGGTGAAAGAATCTTGATTAAAATCACGATAAGCCACACCCAAGGCTCTAAATCCCTTACTGCCCAAGTCTTGGGCCTGTTGGTGGAGTTTTTGTCGCTGATCTGCAATAGCGATCGCTTTTCCCTCACCAGTCTCAACAGTTGAGCAAACATCTAGAATATTTTTCAGTGCGCCTTTAGTGATAATCAGATGCGTACTCTCTGTTTTAAACAAGATGCTTAGACGTTTGCGGTTAAAGTCATAAGGCACTTCATCTAGCTTTTGATAGGCAGAAATATCGAATGTTTTGTATTCACGAATCGCTGCATCGATAGGATTAATATAATCTGACTCAGATGCAGCATTTAAATAAGCGTAAAGTAACGTGAGTTCGACGGTTAGAAAAAGGCGAAAAGCTTGCTAGATATGAAGCGCGAGAAACTGGGTAGGTTTTGGCGATCGCTAAGATTGATTGAGAATTGGCAAAAAAGTCACAAAAAAACGCCGAGACTAAAAATATCAAAGAAAAATGAGGGTCTCGGCTATGTCTACCATTGTATCTCGCCTTGACATCACACAAATTTTCTGTGACGTAGATGATTTCTGCAATCAATGGGAAAGCCTGTGGCAGCAAGTACCACAGTTACCATCAACAACGGGAGAACGCCGCAGCACTTCCCGAATGCACTTATCAGAGGTAATGACAATAGCGATGGCTTCGCCAACGCCAAGGGCGAACGCATTTCATGGTAGTGGTTATAAGACTTTCAAGGAGTTCTACACATTGCATGTGCTACAAAGCTGGCGTGGAGCGTTTCCCAACTTGGTGAGCTATACCAGATTTGTGGAACTGATGCCTTGGTGTTTAATGTTGTTGTGTTGTTTTTTGCATACACGCACGGGACAGATTACAGGGATTAGTTTTATTGATTCTACCCCGATAAATGTTTGTCATAATTGTCGCTCTCACGCCCATAAAGTTTTTAAAGGGTTGGTGAAATGGGGGAAGAATTCTGTAGGTTGGCACTTTGGTTTTAAACTTCATTTGATTATTAATGATTGTGGAGAATTACTGGCATTCAAGCTAACGCAAGCCTTTGTAGACGACCGGAAGCCAGTACCAGATATGACCAAGGACTTAATTGGTAAACTTTTTGGAGACCGGGGATAATCTGGTCAAAAATTATTTGAGGAGTTATATGAGCGAGGTTTAGAGTTAGTCACCAAATCTAAAAAGAAGATGAAAAACCGTTTGGTAAAACTGATTGATAAAATTCTTTTACGCAAACGGGCAGTAATTGAGTCTGTCAATGACCATCTCAAAAATATGTGTCAAATAGAACACTCAAGGGCATCGCAGTGTGTTTAACTTTTTGGTCAATCTGATGGCTGGTTTGACTGCTTACGCCTATTTACCCAAAAAACCGTCGATTGATATTTACCCAAAAGATTTGCCTGCACTACCTCCTGCCGTTTTCTGATCCGTCGAACTCACGTTAAAGTAGAACGCGATTCGCCTGCGGGGAGTCTACGCCAACACTTTCTTGACCTTCCACATCAACCGCAGAGTGAATTTTCACCTCTCCTTCCGTCAGCGTCGAATGGCACTAAGAAAACCGGAAACGGTTATCAATTAAGCGCTTTGCAACTGCTTACGTAATTCATGCCGTGCTTTGGTCATTAAGGGGTAAGCTTTTGGGTGACGTTTACGAACCCGTGCTTCACTTCTACCGGGGCGATCGTTATAATTGCATTGATGAATCGGATCTAAGTTGCTATTTCACACCCCTTGCAATCCGACCATTTTCTATTCTCTCTGCTTAGAGTCATAGAGCGCTAATCCTAATTAAACAACCACAAAATTGTTGTTGGTTAGGGACAATCCACTCGAAAGTTGTCCAAATTGTAGCTGAGTAAAGGCGCTGGCACTGCCATCTCGATCAAAGAACAATGCACCTGTAACATCGTCGTAAATAAATTGCTGAGTGCTAGTGGTTGCAGATGCTCCGATGCTAAACTGACTTGTCTGAAGTGAACCTGGTGATAACCCGCCACCAAAGCCAGCAGCCGATACCTGAATCAATCCATTAGTCGCGTTGAAGTCATCAATACTATCGATGCCTTCATTGAAACTATTGAAAGCAAAGGTATCACTACCATCATATCCTCCATAGAGGGTATCATTACCTTTGCCACCTATAAGGATATCATTGCCACCACCACCGTTGAGGGTATCATTACCATTACTCCCCACAATATTGTCATTGTACCCTGTACCTGTGATATCTAATCGTTCGATATTTTTGTAGCTAATCCGATTCGTGCCAGCCGTAATTGATCCTTGGTTAGTGGTGGCATTGAAAGTTGAAGTGATTGCATCACTACCATTGCCGTCATCGACGATCAACAAATCGTCACCTTTGCCGCCATCTATTGTGTCATTCCCACCAATAACGTTAACGCTCTGATCTCCAAAGTTCCCGACAGAGTAAGTATAGTTTCCTATTATCCTATCGTTGCCCTTGCTCCCCACAATATTGTCATCGTATTCTGTACTTGAAATATTTAATCGTTCGATATTCTTGTAGCTAACCCGATCCCCGCCCACCGTAATTAAGCCAGTATTAGTGGTAGCATTGAAAGTTGAAGTGATTCCCTGGTAACTACTTGCGCCATAGGACAACAAATCGTCACCAGTGCCCCCATCTATTGTATCATTCCCGCCATTGAACGTAGAGATCCTATCGTTGCCATTGCTCCCCACAATATTGTCATCGTACCTTGTACCTGAGATATATAATCGCTCAATATCCTTGTAGTTAATTAGTCTCGTGCCTGCGGTAATTGTTCCAATATTAGTAGTAGTATCGAAAGTTGAAGCAATTCCCTGGCCATTACTTTCATAGGTAGAACCATAGGTAGAAAACCTTAACAAATCGTTACCTATTCCCCCATCTACCGTATCATTTCCACTCAGACCCGGATCAAGCGTATCGTTGCCATTGTTTCCCACAATCAAGTCATCGTAGTTTGTACCTGTGATTTCTAATCGCTCGATATTCTTGTAGTTAACCCGACTCGTGCCTGCCGTAATTGAGCCAATGTTAGTAGTAGTATCGAAAGTTGAAGTGATTGCTCCGGTCGCACTACCGTAATCGACGCTTAACAAATCGTCACCTATTCCCCCATCTGTCGAAGAAATTCCCGGGGCATCATAGTTGACATTGACGCTTAACAAATCGTCACCTATTCCCCAGGGGAAACGCACCTTATTTCCTAACAAAAACTAATAAGGATTTCAAAGTCATCTATACAAGTG
>NZ_JABXKN010000071.1:0-5539 GCF_017115065.1 Nostoc sp. JL23 | reverse complement strand
CCTTCATCCCCCCTTTAAAATGATTATCATTACTGTTGGTGGAATAGTTTATTTTCTGGAAGTCCCCAAGAACCGAGCTTGTTCGGTGTGGGCAGATAAGGAGTCAATTCTGAGTCTGAATGACAGGACTTGCACCTGCATCAATCCGAGAGTTCAGCCTTTAATGTCAGTAATCTGCTGACGGACTGGATTAGTTATGTACGGACTGGATACCGTGATTCACTAATCAACGAATCGCACCCATCAATGCCATTTGTCCACCTGGTTTTAGCTTCATACCATAGTTATAATCATCCAAGTTTCATTCCCAGGAATGATTTATACAGTCTTAGAAGTGTGATAAAAATGCTGGGTTAGGTAATAAGCAGTGCAGCTTGGCAAAAAGAACTATCCAGTTAAAAAATGTTAAAAAGCTTATGAAACAAGCAATATTCTTACAGCATAGCTGCCTGCTAACTTCTAATAAATAACAATACTTGCGAAGGGGTTTAATTTTGAATACGGTTGAGTTTTTAACTTATCTTCGCAGCTTAGATATTCAAGTTTTTATTGATGGTGAAAAGTTTCGCTGCAACGCCCCTGAAGGAATTATTACACCAGAACTGCGTGCAGAAATTCAAGGGCGTAAAGCAGAAATTATTGAATTTTTAGAAGCATCTAATCGTACTAATAACCACAGTTTTAAACCTCTCGTACCTATTTCACGGTCAGGAAATCTTCCCCTCTCCTTTGCTCAACAACGGCTGTGGTTTCTTGACCAATTAATTCCTAATAATCCTTTCTATAACATTCCACTAGCACTACATTTAACAGGTTCGCTGAAATTAGCCGCGCTAGAGCAAACTTTTAACGAAATCGTGCAACGACATGAAGCTTTACGCACCACTATTGTCGTACAGAAAGGGCAACCAGTTCAGGTAATTAATCCTACCCTAACAATACCTTTACCAATAATAGATTTACGGCAACTGCCACAAGCCGAACGAGAAATACAAGCACGACGACTCACTACACAAGAAGCTCAACGTCCTTTCAATTTATCAACTGATTCGTTGCTGCAAGTAAAACTGCTGTGGTTGGATGAGACACAATACATCCTGCTGCTAACTATGCACCACATTGTCTCTGATGGTTGGTCTATTGGGGTGCTGATTCAAGAGATAGCAGCACTCTACACAGCCTTTGCCAGCAATCAGTCTTCTCCTCTACCGAAACTTACAATCCAATATGCAGACTTTGCATACTGGCAACGCCAATGGTTGCAAGGGGAAGTATTAAAAAAGCAACTAAGTTACTGGCAGAAGCAATTAGACGGCATTTCTATGCTAAACCTGCCAACCGACAGACCAAGACTAGCTGTTCAAACTTACCAGGGTGCAAGGCAACCTCTGCAATTATCAAAAAGTTTGAGCAAAGCACTTTTAGCTCTCGGACAACAAGAAGGGGTAACTTTATTCATAACCCTACTAGCAGCATTCCAAGCTTTACTTTACCGCTACACACAGCAAGAAGATATTGCTATTGGTTCACCTATTGCCAATCGCAACCGTAGTGAAATTGAGGGATTAATTGGTTTTTTTGTCAATAGCTTAGTACTGCGTACCGATATATCAGGAAACCCAACTTTTCGGGAACTATTGAGTCGAGTGAAAGAGGTAGCTTTAGGGGCTTATGCTCATCAAGATTTGCCTTTTGAAAAACTCGTAGAAGAACTACATCCAGAGCGTAATTTGAATCAAAATCCCCTATTTCAAGTTGTTTTTGCGCTCCAAAATGCGCCGATGACAGCCTTAGAGTTACCTAGTTTAACTTTAAGTCCCCTACCTTTTGAAACGGAAACAACGCGCTTTGATTTGGAGTTCCACTTGTGGGAACCAAATACTCAAAATGGCTTATGGGCAGATAGCTCAGAAGGAATTAGTGGTTTTGTAATTTATAGCACTGATTTATTCGATGACGCTACTATCACCCGGATGTTAGGACATTTCCAAATATTACTGGAGGGTATAGTTGCAAATCCAGAAGACCGAATTGCACATTTACCACTTTTAAGCGAATCTGAGCTACATCAATTGTTAGTTGAATGGAACAATACCCAGGCAAATTATCCTCAAGATAGGTGTATTCATCAGTTAATTGAGAGCGTAGCAGAGCAGAATGGTGAGGCAACTGCACTCGTACTTGGCAATGAGCAACTTAGCTATAAAGAGTTAAATATACACAGTAATAAAGTTGCACATTATCTAAAAAAATTAGGAGTTAAAACCGAAGTTTTAGTAGGACTTTGTGTAGAACGCTCTTTTGATATGGTAATCGGGATGTTGGGCATCCTAAAAGCAGGTGGAGCTTATGTACCTTTAGATCCAAGCTATCCATCTGAACGTTTAAACTTTATGCTTGAGGATGCTCAAGTCTCAATTTTATTAACTCATGAGCGATGGCTTGAACGTCTGAAAAATTTTAATTCACAAATAATCTGTTTAGATAAGAATTGGGAGATTATTTTTCAAGAGATTGAAGATAATCTTACTAGTAGAATTACAGTAGATAACCTCGCTTATATCATTTATACCTCTGGCTCAACTGGAAAACCTAAAGGGGTTAAAGTTGAACATAGAGGATTGTTAAATTTAGTATTTTGGCATCAAAAAGCATTTGCAGTTTCACCCCTTGATCGAGCAACGCAGATTTCTGGAGTTGCCTTTGACGCTTGCGGTTGGGAAATTTGGCCTTATCTGACTACTGGGGCAAGTATTTATTTTGTAGATGATCAAACCAGGCGATCGCCTGAGTATCTCCGAGATTGGCTAGTATCAAAAGCGATAACAATTTGTTTTATCCCAACACCTTTAGCAGAGAAAGTTCTATTACTAGATTTTCCTCAGAACGCAGCTTTACGAATATTGCTCACAGGTGGAGACAAACTAAATCAATATCCTTTAGCTTCTCACTCTTTTCAAGTATTTAATAATTATGGGCCCACGGAGAACACGGTTGTTACAACTTCTGGTCATATTTCTGTTAAGAAGAAAGATAATTTAGCACCTGTAATTGGTTGTGCGATCGCCAATACAAAAGTTTATATATTAGATAAACATTTACAACCAGTACCTATTGGCGTTCCGGGAGAGTTGTACATAAGTGGTGATGGGTTAGCGCGAGGTTATTTAAATCATCCTGAGTTAACTGCTGAATCCTTCATTTATCATTCTTTTACTAATAAGTTAAAAGCACGACTTTATAAAACAGGTGATTTAGTTCGCTATCGAGTAGATGGCAACATTGAATTTTTAGGCCGCCTCGACGATCAGATAAAAATTCGTGGCTATCGTATTGAGTTGGGAGAAATTGAAGCGATACTGAGTAAGCATCCAGCAGTGCAGCAAACTGTAGTAATAACTCGTGAGGATGAACAGGAAAAGCGCCTAGTAGCTTATGTAGTACCAAAAACTGAATACAGTAACCAACAGGAGAATTTGCAATTAATGCAATTGCAGAATGAGCAGGTTTTGCAATGGCAGATGTTGTATAACGAAACTTATAATCAATCTACTGATTCAGATCCTACATTCAATTTTGTCGGCTGGAATAGTAGTTACACAAATCAGCCTATTCCAGCAGAGCAGATGCGTGAGTGGGTGGATAACCAAGTCGAGCAGATTTTGGCTTTGCAACCCAAACGAGTGTTAGAAATTGGTTGTGGAACAGGCTTGATTCTATTTAGAATTGCACCTCACTGCACTAAATATTGGGGAACAGACTTTTCCTCAGTTTCACTTAACTGCATTCAGCAACAGCTACAAAAACAAGAAATGCCGCAGGTAACACTATATCAGCAAATGGCTACTGACTTCGAGAAAGTAGAAACAGCAGCTTTTGATGCAGTAATTCTGAACTCAGTTGTACAATATTTTCCTACTATTGATTATCTGATTAGTGTATTAGAAGGTGCTGTGCAGGCAACTGCTCCAGGTGGCTTTATCTTCATAGGAGATGTACGTAGTTTGCCACTCTTGCAAGCTTTTCATGCGTCAGTCCAACTGTATCAAGCTGAACCTTCCCTTACCTGCTTCGAGTTGCAACAACGGATACAAAGGCAAATATTTCAAGAAACAGAGTTAGTTATTGATCCAGATTTTTTTACTGCAATCAAGCAACGCTTTCCGCAAATTAATCATGTACAAATCCAACTGATGCGGGGTAAACATCACAATGAATTAACTAAGTTTCGTTACAATGTGATTCTTCATATTAGTGCCGAAATTGTTAGTAATACTGGAAATTGCTCAGTGCTTAACTGGTCTGAAGATAATCTAACAGCCTCAGCGGTGCGCCAGTTATTAATTGAGAATAAACCAGAAATTTTAAGCATTATCAATGTACCTAATGCGCGGCTGATGTCAGCAATTAAAACAGCAGAATGGCTATCAGACCTAAAAGATTTTAAAACTGTAGGTCAAATACGTAAAGCTTTGCAAGAACTAGAAAATTTCGGAGTAGAGCCAGAAGATTTCTATGCGCTGAACGTACCTTATAGTGTTGAGATTACCTGGTCACATTCAAGTACTGAAGGACATTATGATGTAGTTTTTGTACGGCAAGATGAAGTAGGTAAAAGAACTATTTTTCCCCATAGCACGACTCTCTATCGGCCCTGGCAATCTTACGGAAATAATCCCCTACAAACCAAAGCAGCACGTAAGTTAGTGCCGCAGTTGCAGACTTACATAGCACAAAAACTGCCTGAGTACATGATGCCATCAGGTTTTGTAGTATTGGAGTCTTTACCTCTAACAGCTAATGGTAAAGTCAATCGCCGCGCCTTAAAAGCATTCCATAATGGAATCAAGCCCCAATTGCCTGAAAATTACATCGCACCTCGAACTCCTGTTGAACAAGTGCTGGTGAAAATTTTTGTTGAGGTTTTGGGACTTAAAAGCGTAGGAATTTATGATAATTTCTTTGAATTAGGAGGTCATTCATTACTGGCAACTCAGCTTGTCTCTAGAGTGCGCGACACCTTACACGTGGAGTTGCCTTTGCGTAGCGTATTTGAGGCATCGACAATTGCAGAATTATCTAAGGTGGTGGAAAGCTTTAAAGAAAGCAATGCTCAAAGTCAAGCCCCAGTTTTAGTACCACTATCGCGTGAAAGTCGGCGGATTAAGTTATCTTCCTTAAACGAAAAGAGCGTAAAACTTTAAAAAAAGATGGTTCTTGTGTTACTTTTATGGATAATTAATACTAAAGTGCCAGTTTAATAAACTGCGGAGTCGAAAATTGCTAAAGTTACGAAAGCCCAGAAGTTTTGAATGTTAAAAAACAACTGATAAAAATAGCCCAAAATATAGTATTTTTGGGCGAAGGCTTAAAATATATTAGTTTGATTGCGATTGTGGATGGGGTGTTGCTGAAATGGAATAAGTGTTGCATTTTATACGTACTAAAGAGCCATTAATTTCTAGATTAGAGTTTATTATTTATGGCTCTCCAAGAGTAGTTATGTTAAAATAACATGAATAAACAAAATAACCATCAA
>NZ_JABXKN010000087.1:0-5700 GCF_017115065.1 Nostoc sp. JL23 | reverse complement strand
GCAGGACAGAAAGCAAAAGCTGCGATCGCCTACAATATGGCGAAAAAATATTTAGCCACAGCAAGAGTTTGGCTAGCAGCTTCTAGCTGGCAAACTAACTATGATCTGACATTAGAATTATATTTAGAAACAACAGAAGTCGCGTATTTATGTGGCGATTTTGAACAGGTAGAATACTGGGTGGCGATCGTTCTACAATCAGGCAAGACTATTCTCGATATTGTAAAAGTTTACGAAGTCAAAATTCAAACCGACATCGCGCAGAACCAGCTATTAAAAGCAATAAATACTGGATTGCAAGTGTTGCAGAAATTGGGGATCAGTTTTCCCGAAAAACTGAGTCAGTCAGATATTCAGCTTGAACTAAACATAATCATATCCCGCTTTGACAACGAGCCGATTCAGGACTTGATCCAATTGCCAGAAATGGCTCAACCAGAGAAGCTAGCAGCAATGCGAATTCTCTCAAGGATAACCCTTGCTGCCTATCATGCAGCTCCCGATCTGGTGCTTCTACTTGTGTTTAAACAGGTCAACTTATCAATTCAGTATGGCAATACGTTTGTGTCTCCTTTTGCATACGCCAACTTTGGGTTAATTCTTTGTGGAATGGTCGGCAACATTGAGACTGGCTACGAGTTTGGGCAGCTTACATTAAGGCTGTTAGCTCATCTGAAAATCCATTCACTTAAAGCTAGAACATTGTTCATGGTGACTAACTTCATCACCCACTGGAAAGAGCATATTAGAGAAACATCGAAACCATTTCTGGAAGCTTATCAAAGTGGTCTGGAAACTGGAGATTTAGAGTTTGCTGCCTATTGCGCTTTCACTTACTGCCTCCAACTCTTTATCGTTGGAAAAGAACTTGTAGAGGTTGAACACGAGATGGCAACATACTGTGAAGCAATCTATCAAATTAAACAGACAACATCACTCACTTGGACTCAAATATTTCAGCAGTCTGTTTTAAATTTGATGGGATGCTCGGTCAATCCATCCCGTCTCGTTGGCGAATCCTACAACGAGGAAAATAGACTGCCACATCATGAAATACAAGATGCAGTTATACTCTTTTTGGTACATCTCAACAAACTTATTCTATGTTATCTATTTTCTGAGTATGTTCAGGCGTCTGAGAACGCAGCCATAGCGGAAAGTCATGTAATCCGCGTCAGTGCAACACCCCTCGTTCCTTTACACTACTTCTATAGCTCTCTAGCAAGACTCGCAATATTTCCTGGAAGCAGCGCTCAAGCGCAAGAGGAAATTCTCAAAAACGTTGCTGTTATCCAGGAGCAAATGAAGCAATGGGCAGTTTATGCGCCAATGAATTATTTGCATAAATATTATTTAGTGGAAGCAGAGATTGCACGAGTTTTGGGTCAGTTACTTGAGGCAGAAGAGTTCTACGAACAAGCAATTCAAGGAGCTAGAGACAATGAGTATTTGCAAGAAGAAG
Organism: Nostoc sp. JL23; assembly: GCF_017115065.1. Lineage (NCBI taxonomy): Bacteria > Bacillati > Cyanobacteriota > Cyanophyceae > Nostocales > Nostocaceae > Nostoc > Nostoc sp. JL23. Next base: position 4,238 of record NZ_JABXKN010000087.1, on the reverse strand, counting down.
CATTAGCTTATGAATTAGCTGCTAAACATTATCTGGCAAGAGGTAGAGAAAAAATCGCCCAAACTTACATGAAGGAAGCACATTACTGCTATGAACGATGGGGAGCATCTGCGAAAGTCAAAGATTTAGAAACTCGCTATTCCCAGCTATTTCCTCAATCGTCGGGCATGGCTTCCGGGCCAATCCACAAAACTTCTGTTACCACCTCTAATCACTCACCCATCGCTTTCGATTTAGCGGCGGTGATGAAAGCTTCCCTTGCGATTTCTAGTGAAATTGAATTGGATAAGTTACTCAGTTCCTTGATGAAGATATTAATCGAAAATGCTGGCGCACAAACAGGATTTTTGATTTTGGAAAACTCAGGAAAATGGGTGATTGAAGCGTCTAGTGAATTCAATGAGGGTGAGAATGCCTATGCTACGCAAGTGTTACAATCTATCCCAACTGCAAATCATTTACCTGAATCAATTATTAATTATGTGATTCGTACTCATGAATGTGTCATTTTAAATGATGCTACTCGTGAAGGTAATTTTATTAACGATCAATATATTCAACACAATCAAACTCAATCAATCTTATGTTTACCTATGCTCAATCAAGGTAAGCTCGTGGGCGTGTTGTATCTAGAAAATAAACTAGCGGCTGGGGCATTTACACCAGAGCGATTCTCCGTTCGCGCAAGCGTGCCGGAGGCATTAGGAGACGCTACGAGATCGCAAGTCTTAAATCTGCTATCCACCCAGGCAGCCATTGCGATCGAAAATGCCAAACTCTATGCAAAGCTCCGTGCGAGTGAAAGTAAGATGGCTCAGTTTCTAGAAGCGATTCCAATAGGAATTGGAATCATGGATGCGGTAGGTAGTCCTTACTACTTCAATCAAAAGGCAATTCAGCTATTGGGCAAAGGGATAGATCCTTCTATAACACTGGATCAAATCTCAGAGGTTTATCAAATTTATTTAGCAGGAACGGATCAAAAGTATCCAACTGAGAAATTGCCAGGGATGCGGGCGTTGAGCGGCGAACATACTAGGATCGACGATTCAGAAATTCGCCGAAATAACGTAACCATCCCAGTTGAGGCATGGGGAACTCCAGTATTTGATGAGCAGGGCAACGTGGCTTATTCGATTACAGCCGTTCAAGACATCACGGAGCGCAAACAAGCAGAACACCTCTTAGCCAATTACAACCGCACTCTAGAGCAACAGGTAGCAGAACGAACTGCGGCTTTACAAAAAAGCGAAGCCGCACTGCGCGATGTCTACGACGAGCTTCGCTTACGCGAACAAGAATTACGACTAATCACCGACGCTCTACCAGTTCTTATCAGCTACGTGGATGCAAATCAGCGCTATCAGTTTGTTAACCACACTTATGAGGTTTGGTTTAACCTTAGTCGAGATGAGATTTTGGGCAAGTATGTTCATGAACTCCTGGGTGAGCCGGTTTATCAACGGGTTGAGCCGTTTATCAATCAAGTGTTTGAAGGGCAAACTGTAACCCTGGAAGCAGAAATTCCCTTTTCACTGGGTAAAAGGTGCATCAGTGCTACCTTGATCCCCGATTGCGATTGCCCAAGGGACAGCGCCAAAGGCGATCGCAATACTCAAGTGAGAGGCTTCTACAGTCTCATCACGGATGTTAGCGAACAACGAAACGCTGCACTGCGTGAACGCAAACGAGCCGAACACGCCTCAATTCTGGAAGAACGCAACCGCATGGCGCGAGAAATTCACGATACCCTGGCACAGTCCTTCACAGGCATTCTTGTTCAAGTAGGAGCTACAACACAAGTGCTAGCGGATGATATAGAAGCGACACAGGCACACCTGGAAATAATTGATGAACTGGCACGAACCGGACTTGCTGAGGCGCGTCGATCGGTGGTAGCGCTTCGTCCTCAGCTATTGGAGGATGGCAATTTACATAGTGCCCTTCATCGCCTTGTGACTCAAATGAGAGCCACTGCCGATACCGCTCTGATCTACGAAATCAAAGGCACAGCGTATTCCTTACCAGATGAGGTTGAAAATAACTTACTACGGATTGGGCAGGAAGCATTAACCAACGCCATAAAATACGCTGATGCTGCGGAAATTCGTGTTGAGTTGGTATATGACAATGCCCAATGTATTCTACGCGTTAAAGACGATGGACGGGGCTTTGGGGTTGCTACGATCCCAGCTGTTGGCGGATTTGGATTGCTGGGAATGAGCGAGAGGGCAGAACATCTTGGAGCGCAACTGAGTATTCAGAGCCAACCTGGGCAAGGGACAGAAATTGTTGTCATTGTCAATCGAGATTAAGAATTATTAAATAGGCAAGATCAGAAACGCAACGTGTAGTATTGCTTAATTTCTCAGTTTGTACTTTCAATTTTTTCATAATTATGAGCCAATCAACGAATATTCGGATTCTGATTGTTGACGATCATTCCATTGTCAGGCAAGGATTGGCAACCATCATTAACCGTGATCCAGAGATGACGGTGATTGCTCAAGCAGAAGATGGACAACAGGCGATCACGCTTTTTCGTGAATACCAACCAGATGTAACGCTGATGGATTTACGAATGCCCCAGATGCCAGGAGTTGAAGCCATTACTGCTATTTGTGCTGAATTTAAAGCTGCCCGAATTGTTGTGCTAACAACTTACGATGGTGATGAAGATATCTATCGTGGTTTACAGGCAGGCGCTAAAGGATATTTGCTCAAAGATGCTAAACCCAACGAACTTCTGAGTGCTATTCGCACAATTCATCGCGGTCAGCAGTATATTCCACCCGAAGTAGGGGCAAAACTAGTGCAGAGGATGAGCAATCCAGAGTTGAGTGAGCGAGAGCTAGATGTACTGCGTTTAATGGCGCAAGGAATGAGTAATTTAGAAATTAGCAGTACTTTGAGTATCGGTGAAAGCACTGTCAAATCTCACGTTAATCGAATTTTAAGTAAGTTGGGAGTGAACGATCGCACTCAAGCCGTGATTATTGCTGTTAAACGAGGGATTGTCAATTTGTAAGGAAGTTGTACTAAAGTTCAAATTTAGATTCCAACTTTAGTTGGAGCCAACATTCCATTTTGAGATGGACTGATTTATCAATCAATCTATTGAGCAAAAGTTTCAACTTTTAGGGGACGACAAGTTAGAGTTAATTGCATATAGTACGGAAAGCCTCCAAAGCTTCAACAAAAGTATGTAACCCGGATTTATCACTGGCGGCGAAATCCTCTAGTTAATTGATGCCAAAGAATATTTAGAATTGGTAACAAAGGCGGAATACAATTATGCATGTTTGGAATTTGGCTAAAGGTTTAGGAGTCGTAATCGTTGGCGCAATAGCTTTCTCTGGAAACTCTGCTATTGCCAAAATCAATCAGGGTGTGACTCTAGAGAAGAATCGGAATGCACCTATCTTAAACACAGCGATTAAAAAGCACAATACATTAGGAGACGATGCCCTGAAAATTAATTACAGCATCAAACAAACTCAATCTCAAAATAGAAATGCTGCTCTAGATAAGAAAAAAACTTTGCTAGCAGGCTGCCGATTGTCTGAGTGTTTGTAAACCTTAGCATTTTTTATTTCATCCTAATAAAAAAGCTGCCTAAATCACAGCCAGCTTTTTTATTAGGGGTAGATTTGGCGAAGATGTCAGGAAGTGCAAATTAAACAGTTTAGTTTAAAAGCCAAGCAAAACCATAGACGTTTTTCTTTGTTCTTCCACTCTTTGTTGGGATATTATCAATCAATGCTCAGTAGAGCGATCATCAAAACAGTAGTTCATTTGAGCGGACTACAAACCAGAGTCAATTGCATATATTTAGATTCATACAAACACCAACAGCAACTCATTCGTATGAAGTAAGTTTATTTCACACAGATCCCAAAGAGTTAATAAGTAGGTGGGCATAAATATATAAATATAGATGTGTTACATTTCGTTAACGCATCATCTAATTTTCTTCTGAATGACTTAGACCTTTCCAAAAACTAGATTTTAGCTCAGGTAGTACAAGGATTTCAGAAGAGATCACTGGCGATGAGCATTTTCTTATTCGGAGGTCTCAGTGAGTTTTGACCGCGATCGCAGTTTGTTATCCGTCCCACCTTCAACACAAGATCACACAAAAGGTGTACTGAATGCGATTGTAGTGTTGGTGATGTATGGAGACTAGGACTTACGCATTGACAGAATAACAAAATAGTGAATTGATGAATATAGGTCGT